>NZ_JBNNVR010000014.1:0-80705 GCF_050280645.1 Pseudomonas sp. NPDC089554 | reverse complement strand
AACCGCGACATCCCGTTCAACGGCTTGCCATGGTTCTTCGACCACGCCGAAACCATCACCCCGCAGAACATCGAGCGGGTGCGCGCCCTGGGCGGTGGTATCGCGATCCAGGACCGCATGGCCTTCCAGGGCGAATACTTCGTCGAGCGCTATGGCGCCAAGGCCGCCGAACAGAGCCCGCCGATCAAGCGCATGCTCGACATGGGCGTGCCGGTGGGCGCGGGCACCGACGCTACTCGCGTGTCCAGCTACAACCCGTGGACCTCGCTGTACTGGTTGGTCAGCGGCAAGACTGTCGGTGGGCTGGCGCTGTACCCCGAAGGGCTGAGCCGCGACACCGCATTGCAGCTGTTCACCCAGGGCAGTGCCTGGTTCTCCAGCGAGCAGGGCAAGAAAGGCCAGATCAAGGTCGGCCAGCTGGCGGACCTGGCGGCACTGTCGCTGGACTTCTTCAGCGTCGATGAAGAGGCGATCAAGGGCATCGAATCAGTGCTGACCATCGTCGACGGCAAGGTGGTGTACGGCGCCGCCGAGTTCGACAAGCTCGGCCCGCCGCAGGTGCCAGTGCTGCCGGAATGGTCGCCGGTGGCCAAGGTGCCGGGGCACTGGCGTGCAGGCGCGCCATCGCTGGCGGCGGTGGTGCACCAGTGTTCGGGGCCGTGTGGGGTGCATGCGCACAGCCATGAGAAGGCGCGCCATTCGACGGTGCCGGTCAGTGACTATCAAGGGTTCTGGGGGGCGATGGGGTGTTCGTGCTTTGCCTTCTGATGTGAGATGGCAAGAAGGGGCCAGTGATGGCCCCCTCTTGATTCACCCTGGCCGTGCTCCGGTTGCTCGGGCGCAATCAAGGCGTGGGTGGATCCTAGCCGAAGGTTTTCATGAATGGCTCAGCAGACTGGCGGATTGCCGCAGCCACATTCGGAGCCTGCTCGCACAGTTCAACGGAGCGAGCCAGCACCCGCTCCAGGGCTTGCAACTGCTCGCGAATAATCTCCTCTGGCCGGGCCACATCGCATGCCTTGGCGAACTCCAACAGCCCCTGCCGCGACGCGAACAATGACTTGTTGCCGACCAGATCCAGTGCCAGTACGTCTCCTGGAATGTAGGCCGTGGTGTTGACGATATCGTAGGCGGGCGCCAGCCGCGCGTCGCGCTGCGTAGGGTCGCAATACAGCAGCCCGAAGTTTTTCAGATGAGCGTCGCCGTTTCCAAGGATGCAACTCAGGCTCACCATGGCAAACAGCTGCGCAAGGGAGCCCTGTACCGCTTCAGGCGGACAGAACAGGCGGATGGCTTTGGCAATGGCAGAATAGCTCTTACTGTATTTCTGCTCCGCCGCTAGCCCCATCAATGCGGCCATATCTTCGAAACCGATGGGGTCGAGTTGCTCGTCCCGGTCAAAGCGGCGCATGACGAACAGCTTGCTGTTGTCGGACAAGTAGAACTCCGGCACCGCAATTCCCGCTTCCCTGGCCACGGACATGCAGAGGAATTCGTTGATCGCCAGCCCAGGAAATTCGTCTCGGCCGCTCTTGATGATCAGGTCGGAGGTTTTCGACGTAAAACGCTGCAGCGTGGCGTCCTGTTGCTCTGGCACCAGCACCTTGGGCTGCACGCCCGATATCCCAGCACGCAAAATGTAGCGATCCACCAGGCCAGCAAAAATATCCTCGGCACCATCCCAGGCCAGGATTTCCTCCAACTTTTCCCCGCAGAACTGCTGCCTTTGCAAGAGTGCATCGACCTCTGCCGAATTCACCGCCACGCGCCCGATAGGTGAGCTGCTGCCGGACAGAGCCAGCAGCAGCATGGGATCGACATTCACCACCTTGGCCAGGCGGTTGCGCAATTGTTCCAGGACATAGCCTTCTGGCAGATTCATCTGGAAGATCGGGTGCAATTCCCGATGACGATACTCATCCAGACGCACAGGCATCAGTAGGCTGATCGCTGCTTGCGCGCTGGCCTGTTCGTGGTAGCGGAACAGATAGTCCCCGGCGGAGCTGAGGATCCGCCCGCTCTCGCCCTCGGGCGTTGTCACCCGCAGTATGGTTGTCATCAGTCAAACACTCCCTGGATCTCGTCCAGTGTGGGCATGGCTGCAGATACCAATGCGAACTCACAGTCCAGGGCTGCCAGCACTCGTGCATAGGCCGCCATGCCCACCGACATGTCACCCCTTTCGATGGCGATGACTTTCTGCCGGGTGATGGCCGCCAAGGATGCCAGCTTGGCCTGTGTCAGACCGCGATTCAGGCGGCGCTGGCGGATCTGCTCGCCCAGGCGGCGGGTGATAAGGGAATAGTCCATGTTCTGTATACGTAACAAAATAGATTGAATGTAACGTATACCTAACCTTTGAAAAAATCAAAGCGGATTAGCCAGTCCGGCTCGAGCGATAACGCCAGCTTGCAGGGTGCTTCTCACCGCAGCCGAGAAACTCGGTGAAACATCAATGGTGAGCCTTGTGCTCCCCACCCGCCAACAGATGCCGCACCTTCACTGCCACCCCCTCGGTCTGCAACTGCCTCACCCGCGCTTCGATCTTCAGCTCGCCACGGGTCACGCGGTGGTGATGGCGCAGATGCTCGAGCCACGACTCCTCGAAGAAGAATTCCTGCCACTGGCAAGGGTCGCTGCTGTCCTGCATCAGCCCCCAAGACAGCGCACCATTGCGCTTGCGCATCGCCTCCAGGTCACGCGCCACCAGGCGGAACGCTTCCACTTTATCGGCGGCGATGTGGTATTCGACCGTGACCATCACCGGGCCGCTTTCCTGGTCCAGTTCCTCGCTGAGCAGCGGCGTCGGCCAGTGCAGCGAAGGGGTGAGGTCCTCGGCTTCGGTTTCCGGCAGGGCGACTTTCATCGTCAGCAGCGTGCCCAGCCCCAGGCCGCCAGCGGCCACCAGCAGGCTCAGGGTGATCGAGGCGTGGCTGGCCACGCTGCCCCAGAGCAACCCGCCCGCCGCCATGGCGCCGAAGAACACCAGGATGTACACCGACAAGGCCCGCGCCCGCACCCAGGCCGGCACCGAGGTTTGCGCGGCCACTTGCAGGTTGGACAGCACGGCGATCCACGCCGCACCGCTGAGCAGCATGGCCGGTAGCAGCGCGTAGAAGTTGCGCACCAGGGCCAGGGCCAGCAGGAACAGCGCGTACAGCAGGCTGGCCAGCAATACCATGCGGTCGCGGCTGATCTTCTCGCGCAGCTTGGGCAACAGGGTTGCGCCAGCCACCGCGCCAATGCCGATGGCGGCCAGCAAGATGCCGAAGTCTGCCGCGCTGCCCTGCATTTCACCGCGTACGATCAATGGCAGCAGTGCAGTACCGGCGCTGGCACAGAAGAAGAACGCCAGCGCCCGCAGCAGCACGGCCTGCAAGGGCTTGGCGCTGCGGGCGAAGCGCATGCCGGTGCGCATCGCGCCGAAGAAGCGCTCGGCCGGCAGCAGCGGCGTGGCTACCTCGCGCTTCCACAGCAGCAACACCAGGATCACCCCGGCGAACGACACGGCGTTGAGGGCGAAGGTCAACCACGGCCCCACCATGCTCACCACCACGCCGGCCAACGCTGGCCCGACGGCTCGCGAAACGTTGATGCCGACGCTGGAAAGCGCCACGGCGTTGGCCAGGTCCTTCTTGTCCACCAGCTCCGGCGTCAGCGCGCTCCAGGCCGGCATCATCAGTGCGGTACCGATGCCCAGCGCCAGGGTCAGGGTGAGCAGCAGGGTGACGTTCATCAGCCCCAGCAGGGTCAGCGCCGCCAGCACCACGGCCACCCCCGACATCCATAACTGCACCAGTAGCAGGTAGCGGCGTTTGTCGACGATATCCGCTGCAGCGCCCGCCGGAAGCGCCAGGAAGAACATCGGCAGGGAGCCCGCCACCTGGATCAGCGCCACATGCAGGGGGTTGCTCGACAGGCTGGTCATCAGCCAGCCCGCGCCCACCTCGTGCATCCAGGTGCCGATATTGGAGGCGATGGTGGCGATCCACAGCATGCGGAACGTGGTGTTGCTCAGAGGGCTCCAGGCGCCCGAACTGGTCGCGTTGCTCATATCAGAAACGGCCTTTGAGTGGGTATTCGAGAATGACGTAGAGGCGGTCGATGTCGTCGCCGCCCTGGGCCTCGTTGGCCCGGTGGCTGACGTGGGACAGCGACAGCCTGAGGTCCTTGGCTACACCGGCCTGCACCACGTACTTGAGTTCGAGGTCGCGCTCCCAGTGCTTGCCGCCGTCACCGTACTGGCCAGCATAGGCGCCGTTGGCCGGGGCATGGCTGCCGTCGATGCCGCGGCCTTGCACGTAGCGCCCCATCAGGCTCAGGCCGGGCACGCCGAGGGTGGCGAGGTCGAGGTCGTAGCGCAGTTGCCAGGAGCGTTCACCGGGGCCGTTGAAGTCGGCGTACTTGATGGCGTTGGCCAGGTAGATGGCGTCGCCGCCGACGAAGTCGAACGGGGTGTCGCCACGCACCTTCTGGAACGCCAGGGTCAGTGCCTGGGCGCCGAAGCGGTACTTGGCCGCCAGGCTGTAGGCGAGGGTATCGATATCACCAGCGCTGGCCTTGCCGCTGTCGCGGGTGCGATAGAGGTTGCCGTCCAGGCGCCAGTTGCCGGTGGACAGGTTGAGGTTCAAGTAGGCCTGGTTCCAGGTGTCTTGCAGCTGCGAAACGTACAGTGCGCTGCTCAGCGGCCCGGCGGGGTCGAAGGCGGCGCCGGCCAGGCTCATGGCGTGGCCCTGGGTGGTGGCGCCGTAGCCTGCGAAGTCGTCGTGGGTGGAGCTGTTGTCCTGGTTGTTGAACGCGGTGAAACGCCCGGCTTGGAAGCGCCAGTCCGGCAGGTCGGTGTTTTCCAGCAGCCAGCCGGTGGCGTATTCGGGGTGCAGGCGTTTGTCGCCGGTGTCGAGTACCGGCGTTTCCACCATCATCTCGCCGTAGCGCAGTTGGGTATTGCCCAGGCGCAGCTTGAGCGCGGCGCCGGCGCTGGAGTAGTCGGACTCGGCGCGGCCATCGCTGTCCCGGGGCAGCAGGCCGGCGCCGGCATGGCCACGGCCGCCGTCGAGCTTCAAGCCGACGAAGCCATGGGCGTCGATCCCGACGCCGATCACGCCGTCGGTGAAGCCCGAGCGGACCTCGCCGATAAACCCCTGGGCCCATTCCTGGCGGTAGTTCTGGCCGTTGCCGGAGGGGGTGCGGTAGTCGCTGTGGAGAAAGTAGTTGCGGCTGAGCAGCGACCAGCCCGGTTCATCGGCCAGCGCGAGAGCGGGGCCGAAGGCGAACAGCGTGGCCAGTAGGGCTCGATGGGCAACAGGCATGGGCGCTCCGGTGTACATGGGGTGGGACTGTACGCCGGGGGGCGGGTGGGGTCTTGTATAGGTGTGCGGTGGGCCCTGGCAGAATTGTTCTATGCAAGGCCGCTTCCACGGGAAAGCCGATCACGCCATGTCGCAGTTGGCGAACTCCTCGGCCAGGTGGTCGATCAGCGCCCGCACCGATGGCAACAAGCCGCGGCGCGACGGGAAGATTGCATGGACGATGCCGCAGCGCGGGTGCCACTCGGGTATCAATTCCACCAGCCGACCGGCCGCCAGGTCCTCGCGCACCGCGATGCGTGGCAGGTGCGCGATGCCCACCCCGGCCACCACGAAATGACGCAGGGCGAACAGGTCGTCGGTGACCATGCGCGGTGTGTGCTTGATCACCAGGCTAAGGCTGGTGTCCTCGCCCTGGAACAGCTCCCACTGGTACTCACGCTGGGCGCTGCCCCAATGCAGGCTGGGCAGCGTGCTCAGCAGGTGCGGGTCGAAGCCTTCGGGCAGTTGCTCCAGGTAGGAGGGGTGGCCAACCAGGCATTGAGTGCTGGCGCTCAGCACCTTCATCACCATGTCGGTGTTCTCCAGCGGCGGAAAACGCACCCGCAGCGCCACGTCGAAACCCTCGTGCAGCAGGTCGACGCGGCGGTTGGTGCTCTCGATGAACAGCTCCACCTGCGGGTACTTGAGCATGTAGCGGGCGAGCATCGGCCCCACCCAGGAGTTGAGCAAGGTGGTGGGGCAGCTGATACGCACCAGGCCACGGGGCTCGCTGCGGTTGCGCTCGATGATCTCGGCAGCGCCCTCGGCCTCCACGCGCATGGCCAGGCAGCGGTTGTAGTAGGCCTGGCCGACCTCGGTCAGCGAGCAGTGCCGGCTGGTGCGCTGCAACAGGCGCACGCCCAGGCGCTCCTCCAGCTCGGCGATGCGTCGGCTGAGCTTCGACTTGGGCATGTCCAGCGCCCGCCCGGCAGGGGCGAAGCCGCCGTGCTCGACTACCTGGGTGAAGTAGTAGAGGGAGTTGAGGTCTTCCATTGGGGACGTTCTCGGGATGGGACGCGTGACGCAGTCTACCGAGACTGTAGGCGTTCGCTAGGCCGATGCGCAGCAAAAATAGGATTGCCTCCTGAGTTTTATCGGGGAATTCCTACAGTCTTGCATGGAAAACTCCCTTAGTTTTTGTAGGAAATTTCGAGCGTCGATCAGGCAGGGCTTAAACAGGCGAAGACATGCAGTTGACCAAGGGTCAACGAGCATTTCGAACCTGTTCAAGCCTTGCCTGGTTGTCGTGCATGCACTTTTCGTAAAGCGCCTGTCCGGGATGGCGCGGTGCTCGGAAGCGTATTGAGGAATGGGTCTTGTCCAAGCGTAAACAGGTAGCGATTGTCGGTTGTTCTTTCCGTTTTCCTGGCTCCACTTCCAGCACCTTCTGGCAGCACCTGCTGAACGGACGCGACCTGGTGACCCAGGTCGACGCCTCGCGCTGGGCGCACGCCCCCTTCCTGCACCCTGACAAGGCCCACCCCGGTACGAGCTATACCTTCGCCGCCGGTACCCTGGGAGATATCAGCGGGTTCGATGCAGGCTTTTTCAACATCTCGCCGCGCGAGGCGGCGATGATGGACCCGCAGCAGCGCATGCTCCTGGAGATGTGCTGGGAGACCTTCGAGAACGCCGGGGTCAAGCCGTCCAGCCTGCGCGGCAGCAGCTGTGGCGTGTACCTGGGCATTGCCGGGGTCGAACAGGCCTACCGGCTGGTCGAGGACCTGGCCTCGATCGACGGCGCCACCGCCACCGGCCACACAGCAAGCATCGCTGCCAACCGCCTGTCGTTCTTCTATGACCTGCGCGGCCCGAGCATGGCCATCGACACCGCGTGCTCGTCGTCTTTGGTGGCCTTCCACCAGGCCTGCCAGGCCATCCTCAATGGCGATATCGACCAGGCCGTGACCGGTGGCATCAGCCTGCACCTGCACCCATTCGGTTTCATGATCTTCGCCAAGGCCAGCATGCTGTCGCGCAATGGCCGCTGCCAGGCGTTCGATGAGCGTGGCGATGGCTATGCGCGTGGCGAAGGCGGTGGCCTGTTCATGCTCAAGGACTACGATCAGGCCGTGGCCGATGGCAACCCCATCCTCGCCGTGGTGGCGGGGACCGGGGTCAATACCGATGGGCGCAAATCGAGCCTGACCTTGCCCTGCGCCAATACCCAGGCCTCGCTGCTGGCGAACACCTACACCCGGGCGGGCATCGACCCGGCGCAGCTCGACTATTTCGAGGCCCATGGCACCGGCACGGCGGTCGGCGACCCGGTGGAAACCCGCGCCATCGGCGAGATCCTCGGCAAGGCGCGCAGCGCGGGCAACCCGCTGCCGATCGGCTCGGTCAAGAGCAACCTCGGCCACCTGGAGGCAGCCTCCGGGGTCGCCGGGCTGGTCAAGGCCCTGTACAGCCTGCAAACGCGCACCGTGCCGCCGACCATCGGCATCCAGGCGCTCAACCCGAACATCGACTTCGCCGGGCTCAACCTGCACGTGGTCGACGAACCCCTGGCGCTCAAGGCGCAAGGGCAGTTGACCGTTGGCGTCAACTCCTTCGGCTTCGGCGGGGCCAATGCCCACATCATCCTGCACAGTGCCGAGGCGCCAGAGGCTGCGTCCCCGGCGCCGCAAGTGCGGCCCCTGCCGTTGCTGCTCAGCGCCAAGACTGCCGAAGGGCTGCAAGCCAATGCCGCGCGCTTCGCCGACTACCTGGCCGAACATACCGACAGCGGCTTTTACGATGCCGCCTACCAGGCCATGTTCCGCCGTGATGCCTTGCCCCATCGCCTGCTGTTGATCGAAGCCGACCCGATCAAGGCGGCCCAGGCACTGGCCGACTACGCCCAGGACCCGAGCCTTAGCGAGCTGAGTTCGGTGCTGGAGGCCGGTGTGGCGCGGGAGCAGGCCGGCGGCCCGGTGTTCGTCTATTCCGGCAATGGTTCGCAGTGGCAAGGCATGGGCCGGGCGCTGCTCGACGAGCCGGTGTTCGCCGAGGCGCTGGCGCACGTCGACGCGGTCTTCCAGCCGCTGGCAGGCTATTCGCTGCGTGCCGAACTGCTGGGCGAGCATGGCGACGACCGCTACGCGCTTACCGAATTTGCCCAGCCCGCGCTGTTCGCCGTGCAGGTGGCGGTCACCCGTGTGCTGGCTGCCCAGGGCGTGCAGCCGGTGGCGGTGGTTGGCCATAGCGTTGGCGAAGTGGCCGCCGCCTGGGCCTGCGGGGCGCTGAGCCTGGAGGACGCGACCCAGGTGATCTACCACCGCAGCCGCCTGCAAGGCCTGACCCGGGGTGGCGGGCAGATGAGCGCGGTTGGCCTGGGCGGCGAGGCCACGGCAAGGTTGCTGGTCGAGCTGGGGTTGGCCGATCGCCTGGTGGTGGCGGGTGAGAACAGTGCTCGCGGCGCGACCGTTGCAGGTGCGGTAGAGGCCCTGCAAACCCTGGAGCAGGCCCTCGGCGAGCGGCAAGTGTTCGTCCGCCGCCTGGGCCTGGACTACGCCTTCCATTCGCCGGCCATGGATGCCATCGAGCAGCAGGTCCTCAGCGACCTTGCGCATATTCGACCGCGCACCACTCGCCTGCCGTTCTACTCCACGGTCACCGGCACTGTGCTCGACGGCCCGCGCCTGGACAGCCAGTACTGGTGGCAGAACATCCGCTTCCCGGTGCTGTTCCAGGGCGCCATGGACGCTCTGGTGGCGCAGGGCCTGAATGTCTTCGTCGAAGTCGGCCCGCACCCTATCTTGCGCGGCTATGTGGCCGATGCCCTGGCCCAGCGTGGACAGCCCGGGCAGGTGATCGCCACGTTGCTACGCGACGACCACAGCCCGCTGCTGTTGCAGCGCAGCCTGGCCAAACTGTTGCTCGCCGGTATCGAGCCGCAGTGGCAGGTGCATTTCCCGGTCGCGGGCAAGCCCGTGCAGTTGCCCAACTACGCCTGGCAGCACGACCATTTCCAGCTGCCGGTCAGCGCCGAATCGTTCGGTGTGTTGCAGCGCGAGCGCTTGCATCCGCTGCTGGGCTACCCGCTGGCCAACCATGCTCTGACCTGGGAAAACCAGCTCGATACCCAGCGCCTCCCCACCCTGGCCGACCACAAGGTTGGTGAGTCGGTGCTGTTCCCTGGGGCCGGTTTCACAGAGCTGGCCTTGGCCGTGGCCTTGGTGCAGCAACCGGGAGCGTTCGCCGATATCGAGGAACTGGAGATCCATAACCCGTTGCTGCTCGCCAGCGACGCCAGCAAGAAGCTGCGCGTCACCCTCGAGGAAGCCGATGGCACCCTGCGCATCGCTTCGCGCACCCTGGCGCAGCATGAAGAGTGGCAGACGCATGTGGTCGCGCGCCTGCCGGGTGAGGCCCGCGGTGTCCTGCTCGAGGCGCATGCCCCGGCCTTGCCGCAGCGCCCGGCCGACTACAGTGGCGAACACCACCTGGCCCTGACCCGCGCGGTCGGCCTCGACTATGGCCCAGCCTACCAAGCCGTGGCGGCGGCTTGGGTAGAGCCATCGAGGGTGCTTGCGCAACTGGCGGTACCTGCCGCCATCGAGGGTGAGCTGGCCAGCCTGCATGTGCACCCGGCGCTGCTCGACGGGGCTTTCCAGCTGATCACCGAACTGTTGGTCGATCAGCCCGGCAGCAACCGTGGCCTGGCGTTCATTCCGGTGCGTTTCGGGCGTATCGCCTATGCGGTGGGCAGGGGCGTGCCTAGCCTGGCCGAGGTGCGCCAGCTCAAGCGTACCGCGCATTCCCTGTTGGTGGACTTCACCCTGTTCGACGCCGCTGGTGATGCCGTGCTGGCGATCAAGGAGGCGCGCTTTCGCGGGGTCCGTCTGCAACGCGACCGCGCCAACGACATCAAGCGCCTGGCCCATGTCGGTATCGCATCGCCCGGCCCAGTGGTCGCGCTGCAACGCCATGCCCCCGCTGCCACGCCATTGCTGGCGCATTTGCAGTGCCTGGCTGACGACCCGTTGCAGGCACGCTACCTCAATGAAGTCGAGCCGTTGCTCGATGCGCTGTGCTCGAGTTTCGTCCAGGACCTGGTCGAGCACTGCGGCGCGCGCCTGGACCGCGAGCGGCTGGCGCACTGGGCGCAGGCCGCGGCAGTGCCTGGTGACTACCTGGCGAGCTTGCTGCGCCATGGCGAGCAGGACGGCAGCCTGGTGCGCAACGCCGAGGGTGGCTGGCAACTGGCCGACCCGGCACCGCGCCCGGCATCGGAGGCTATCTGGCGCGAGCTGTTCCACAGCTACCCGGAATACTTCCAGGTCATTCATTCGGTGGGGCGTATCGGCCGCCACCTGCAAGCGTTGCTCGACGCCAGCCTGTCGATCGACGCATTGCAGCCCCGGGAAACCAGCACTGCCGGCCTGGCGCGTCTGGTCCTGGGTAGCGCTGGCCAGCAACGCCTGCTGGCGGGTGTGCGCGAAACCCTCGAGCAGCGCCTGGCAGCATTGCCTGCCGGGCAGCGCCTGCGTGTGCTGGAGTTCGGTTTCGGCACGGCCCCGCTCGCAGAACAGCTGTACCCAGGCATCGACTTCGACCGGGTCGATTACTGCTACTGCGTCCAGGCTACGGAGCTGGAGCAGCCCCTGCGCGATGAGTGCCCGGCCTTGCAGGTCATCGAGCCTGGGCAACTGGCCGACGCGGGCACCTTCGACTGGGTGCTGGTGCCCACCGACCTGGCGCCGCTGACGACCCTCGGCGAGGCGCTGCGCCTGGCTACCCAGCAGCTCAATGCACATGGCCAGCTGGCCTTGCTCGCCCATTACCCCGCACGTTGGGCCGAGTTCGTCTTCGGTGCCCAGGCCGACTGGTGGCTGGCCGGGCCCGAGCAGGCGCTGTCACGCCAACAGGCCCCGGCGTTCTGGCGTCACGAGCTGGAACGTCATGGCCTGAACCTGGCGCAGCTTGTCGAGGCCCAGCCAGGCAATGCCTGTGGCAGCTACCTGCTGCTCGCCGACAAACCGGCTACCGCCCAAGCCAGCCCAGCGCCGCTCGCGCTGCAGCACTGGGCCATGCTGGCCGATGCCGGGCAGCAGGCCGCCGAGCGCCTGGCCAGCCACCTGCGCGAGCGAGGCCAGCAGGTCAGTGTGTTGCAGCCGGGCGATGCCCCGGCCTTGGCGACGCAATTGCGCGCCCTGGAACAACCTCCTGAACACCTGTTGCACCTGGCAGGCTTCGACAGCGCGCAGGGCCTGGAAGGCCAGGCCGACCGTTGCATGCAGGCCGCAGCGCTGGTGCAGGCCTGCGAGGCCATCGGTATTGGCCCGAATTGCTGGCTGGTGACCCGTGGCGCCGCTGTGCATTGGCATGGCGGTGCCGAGCTCGATGACCTGGCGTCCATCGCCGATGCTGCGCTGTGGGGCTTTGGTCGCACCCTGGCCAACGAATCGAGCCAGTGCCGCGTGCGCCTGCTCGACCTGGCACACGGCGCGCCTGTCGAGCACCTGGTGTCGGCGCTGCTGCACGCCGATGCCGAAACTGAACTGGCCCTCGATGCCGAAGGCCGGCGCTACGTGCCTCGCCTGCGCGTGCTGCCCGAGCAGGCCCGTGCCGACAACAGCCAATGGCTGAGCCTGGGCTTCGAGCTGCCAGGCCAACTGCGTAACCTGCGTTGGGAAGTACGCCAGCCGCAGCAGCCCGCCGCGCATGAGCTGGACATCGCTGTACGCGCCACCGGCCTGAACTTCCGCGACGTGATGTTCGCCCTTGGCCTGCTGTCGGACGAGGCCATCGAGAATGGCTTCTCCGGCCCGACCCTGGGCTTCGAGTTCGCTGGCGTGGTGCAGGGCATGGGCGCCGAGGTGCCTGGCGACTTCGCCCCCGGCGACCGGGTGGTGGGCTTCGGCCCCAGCAGCTTCGCCACGCGACTGGTGACCAACGCCAATGCCGTGGCGCGTATTCCCCACGGCATGTCGTTCGAGGCGGCGGCGACCATCCCCAGTACCTTCTTCACGGTCTATTACGCCCTGCATCACCTGGCCCGCCTGGAGCCTGGCGAGAAGGTGCTGATCCACGGCGCCGCCGGGGGCGTGGGCATTGCCGCGATCCAGCTGGCGCGCTGGTGCGGCGCCGACATCTACGCCACTGCCGGCAGCGACGAGAAGCGCGATTTCCTGCGCCTGCTGGGTGTCGACAAGGTGTACGACTCCCGCTCGCTGGCCTACGCCGACCAGATCCTCGCCGATACCGACGGGCGTGGCGTGGACGTGGTGCTCAACTCCCTGGCAGGCGAGGCGATCAACCGCAACCTGCGCGTGCTCAAGCCGTTCGGCCGCTTCCTGGAACTGGGCAAGCGTGACTTCTACCAGAACACCCGCATCGGCCTGCGGCCGTTTCGCAACAACATCAGCTACTTCGGCATCGACGCCGACCAGCTGATGAGCGAGCGCCCAGAGCTCACCCGGCGCTTGTTCGCCGAGATGATGGCGCTGTTCGAGCAGGGCATCCTGCACCCGCTGCCCCTGCGTGCGTTCGATGCCAACCAGGTGGTCGAAGCCTTCCGCTACATGCAGCAGGCGCGGCAGATCGGCAAGGTCGTGGTGACCTACGACCACCCGATCGAGCAGCGGATCGATACCTGCGAGCGTGCAGCTGCGACCTTGCGTTTGTCTGGCGAGGCCACCTACCTGGTCACCGGCGGCTTGGGCGGCTTTGGCCTGCGTACAGCCCAATGGCTGATCGACAAGGGCGCCCGCCACCTCGTGCTGCTGGGGCGGCGAGGGCCGCAAAGCCCCGAGGCGCAACCGAGCCTGGCGCACTGGCAGGCCGAGGGCCTCGATGTACAGGCCGTGGCCTGTGACATCACCGATGCCCGGCAGGTGCGCGAGGTGTTGGCGCGCATCGACGCCAGTGGCTACCCACTGCGCGGCCTGGTGCATGGGGCGACGGTCATCGACGATGGCCTGGTTCGCAACCTGGACGCCGCACAGCTGCGCCGGGTCCTGCAACCCAAGGCCCTGGGCGCCCAGCACCTGCACGAACTGACCCGTGGGCGGGCCCTGGACTTCTTCGTGATGTTCTCGTCGGCCACCACCCTGTTCGGCAACCCCGGGCAAGCCAACTACGTAGCCGCAAACCACTGGCTCGAAGCCCTGGCGCGCCACCGCCGCAGCCAGGGGCTGGCGGCCACTGCCGTGCTGTGGGGGGCCATCGATGATGTCGGCTTCCTGGCCCGTAACACGCAGGTCAAGGAGGCGCTGCAAAGCCGCATGGGCGGTACCGCGTTGCGCGCTGAAGTGGCCCTGGCGCAACTCGAGCGCATGTTGCTCGAGGGCGATGATGGCCTGGGCGTGTTGGAGCTGGACTTCAAGGCGTTGTCGCGTTTTTTGCCCAGCGCTGGCACGCCACGCTTCGCCGAACTGGCCCGCGCCCAGGGTGGCGATCAGCAAGACGACAGCGACAACGAAGACATCCAGCGCATGCTCGCCGAGCTGGACGACGCTGCGCTGCTGGAGCGCTTCGCGCAGATGCTCAAGGCCGAGGTCTGCGAGATCCTGCGCCTGCCTGCCGCGCGCCTGGATAGCACGCGGCCGCTTCAGGAGCTGGGCCTGGATTCGTTGATGAGCATGGAGCTGGTGGTGGCCCTGGAGGAACGCTTCGGCATCCGCTTGCCGGTGATGGAGCTGAGCGACAGTTCCAGCATCGACAAGCTCAGCGTGCGCCTGCTGGCACTGCTGCGCGGCGAGAGCAGCGATGCCGCAGCGCCGGCCAACCTGGCCGCGAACCTGTTGGCGCGCCATGGCAGCGAGCTTACCCCCGAGCAGATGGCCGAACTCGATGCCGGTGCGGCGCCACACCGATTGATCGAGTAGAGGACTTCATGAACCCAACAACGCCCAACGGCCTGGCGGTCGACACCAAGCAACGCCTGATCCAGCGAGCGCTGGCGCGCCGCCTTAGCGAGGGCGAGGGCAGCGCGGGCACGACCCTCGAGCAGGCGCAGCAGGCCAGTGTGCAGGTGCCCGGAGCGTTCTGTCGCTTCGACCAGCATCCTGGCTACCAGCAGTTGCAGGTGATCCAGCGCAGTGCGCTACAGCTTGGCCTGAGCAGCCCGTTCTTCCGCCTGCACCAGGGCACCGCTGGGGCGCAGACCCGCATCGACGACCAGCAGTACCTGAACTTCGCCAGCTACAACTACCTGGGTTATTCCGCCCACCCCGAGGTGGTCGAGGCCGCCAAGGTGGCCATCGACCGCTACGGCACTTCGGTGTCGGCCAGCCGCCCGGTGTCTGGTGACCGGCCGTTGCACCGCGCGTTGGAGCGCGAGCTGGCCGCCCTTTACCAGGTCGACGATGCGGTGGTGATGGTCAGCGGCCATGCCACCAACGTCACCACCATCGGCCACCTGTTCGGCCCGCGTGACCTGGTGCTGCACGACGAGCTGATCCACAACAGCGTGCTGCAGGGTATCCAGCTGTCCGGCGCCCGTCGGTTGAGTTTCGCCCATAACGATTGGCAGGCACTGGACCGCCTGCTGGCCGAGCAGCGCCAGCACTTCGAGCGGGTGCTGGTGGTGGTCGAGGGCATCTACAGCATGGATGGCGACTACCCCGACCTGCCGCGCTTCGTCGAGCTCAAGCGTCGCCACAAGGTGTTCCTGATGGTCGATGAGGCCCACTCGCTGGGGGTGATGGGCGCCACCGGCAAGGGCATCCGCGAGCATTTCGACTTGGCGGGCGATGACGTGGATATCTGGATGGGCACCCTCAGCAAGGCCTTGGCCAGCTGCGGTGGCTATATTGCCGGTAGCACGGCGTTGGTCGAGCACCTGAAGTTCCTGGCACCGGGCTTTCTCTACAGTGTCGGCCTGCCGCCCGCCACCACGGCGGCGGCCCTGGCCGCGCTGCGCCTGCTGGCCAGCGACGGCGAACGTGTCGCCACCTTGCAAGCCAGGGGCGAGCTGTTCCTGCGCCTGGCCCGCGAGGCAGGGCTGGATACTGCAACCAGCACGGGGCTGGCGGTGATTCCGGTGATTACCGGCAGTTCGCTCAAGGCAGCAAGGCTGTCCAGCGCGTTGTTTCGAGCGGGGCATCAATGCCCAGCCGATTCTCTACCCGGCGGTGCCGGAGCAGGCGGCGCGGGTGCGCTTCTTCATGTCGTGCGAGCACAGCGAAGCGCAGATTCACGAGGCGGTGGCGATCGTTGCCGAGGAAATGGCCAGGCTGGGTTGAGCTAGCCCTTTGCGGGCGCCAGTGGCCGACCGCAGCCGAGCATGGTGTGCGTGTAGTTGAGCAATGCGTTGCGTAGCGACGCCGGCTCGGAAAGCCTTGCCTCACCCAGGGCGCCATCTTCGATTCTCACCAACGGCACATCGGCCTGGCGGGCACGTTGCGCCAGGGTCTGCGGCTCCCTCGCTGCCCAGACCAACAAACGCCCCCGCTCGGCAGCCACCTGTTGCAGCAGCGCAGGGCCATCCTCGGCAAAGCGCAGCGCACCCCATCGGCTGGCGCACAAGCGGCGAGCCGCGCGTCGTTCGTGGCGCTTGGCACCGATCACCGTGGTAGAACCTGCGAAAGCCGTATCGCGTGCCTTGGTATGCGCCAACTGGCGGGCCACGGTGAGGGGGTCGGTGAGCTGGCCGGTGAGCGGGTCGACATAGCGGCAATAGCGCACATAGGCCGCTGCCACCAGTTGCACCAGGTCGGGCTGGGCCTGGCGCCGGGGTATCGCCATGCGGTCGTCGGTCAAGCCCCAGCCGGCATAGAACGGCAGGCCGAAACAGGTTACCGGCACGCCCTGGATCAGCGCTTCCAGGCCCGCCTGGCTGGTGCCGATGTACACCCGACGCGCACGTCGGGCAAGCGACGCCCAGGACACCGGTCGCGCCTCCAGCGTAACCCCGCGCGCCTGCGCCGCCGCCAACAGGCAACTGGGCTTGTGCCCGCCGAGGCAGTCGGGGTGGATGCGCACCCGCACCTCGGCATCGGGGTTTTCCGCCAGGGCGGTGTCGAGCATGCGCACGTAGTCGGCCTCGCACAGGCCACCGCCGGGAATCGAGAAGTCGCCCGCCGTCTGGTCGACCACCAGCACCAGCGGACGCTCGCGGCCTAGCGGGTCGTCGGCGGGCAGGTCGGGCGCGTTGTTGTACTTGCCGATGCCGCTACTGCGCATCAGCGCAATCAGCTCGCGGGCACAGGCCAGTTCGTCCTCGGCCAGGCGCTCGGGATGCTGGAGGATGTTTTCCAGTAGCGATGGCCGGGCCGCCAGGTAGTGGATGCCGATGGGGTCTACCACCAGCGACATCGGGGTGTCGCCCTCGACGCCCAGCGACGAGGAGCGCAGGAAACCGTCCTCGATGGCGATGTAGGGCAGGCCCCAGCGCTGGCACAACAACCGCGCGTGGTCCGAGGAGCTTTTATAGCCGACCCCGGCGATGGCCTTCAGGCCCTTGGGCGCTTCAGCGCCACGCCGCCACAGCCAGAAAGGCGGCCCCTCGGGGCTGAGGAATTGCGGCAGGTGCACGACCTTCCACGCCACCCATTGGGACATGATGCCCACCCAGCCGGGGCCCTCGACCAAGGAGGACAGTTCGATCGCCTGCTCGCTCATATCAGGCCACCTTCGCGGCCGGCATGACCCTGGGCGCATGGGCATGTTCAAGTAGTGCACTCGACAGCGCCTCGACCTGCATTGGCGCGGGGGAGCAGCCGGGCTGGTGGCGATTCGACCAGATCAGGTAGTCGGTATCGCCCGCCGGTGCCCCAGTGGCCTGGTAGACCTGCGGCAGGATCGGCACATGGTCGCCAAAGAAGCACAGCAGCGCCTCGTGCGGCTGTGCAAGCAGCGTGTCGCGCAGCAGGCCGAGCATGCGGTTGGTGTTGCCGATATGCCGCAGGTAGGGGGCCAGGTCGCTCATGCCCGGTTGCAGCGGGCGGTCGAACCAGATGGGCAGCTCGATGTCGGCAACGCGTTCCAGGTGCAGCGGGCCGTGGTTCTCCATGGTGATCACATGGATGAACAGCGGCTGCTGGCGGCCAGGCGCTTGCAGCAGCTCGCGGACCTTGTGCGCCACTGCGCAGTCGCCGATGAACGGCCCGGCTTTTTGCGAGGTGTCGAAGGCGCGTATATCGATGAAATCATCGAAACCCAGGGCGGGCAGCACCTTGTCGCGGCCATAGAAACTGCCCTCGTAAGGGTGTATGCACACTGTGCGATAGCCTTGCGCCTTGAGCGCTGAGGCAATGCTCGGCAGGCCCTGGCGAGCCAGCGTCCGGTAGGGGTTGAAGCGGTGTACGCCAAGCCGCTGGGCAGAGATGCCGGTGAGATAGGCGAATTCGGTACGCACGGTATTGGCGCCCCAGGCAGCCACTTGCAGCTTGCCTTGCGCCAGGGCTTCGCGGTTGAGACGGTCGAACTCGCCAAGGACTTGCGGGCGTATGCCGCGCCATAGCTTGCGCACATCGAAGAACGACTCGCTCTGGATCGAAACCAGGTCGGGGAGTTGGGCAGGGCAAGCCTGCACGGCTGCAAACGGCGAGGTGAGCTGCGAGCAGTCCACGGGTTGGCGGGCCGCCCAGAAATACCGCCACAAGCAGGCTGCCAGGCCCCATGCGCGCAGGTCCTGCTCGGCGTCGAAGCTTGGCTGTACCCGGCGGTTGCCCAGGCGCAGCAGGCCTAGGCCCAGCACCAGCGGTACCAGCGCTTGCGGCCGCGCCCCTGGCACCTCGAAGGTCAAGCCTGCCCACAGGTACGCCAGGAACCCCAGCGCCAACAGCGCTGCCTTGACGAAGCCGAAGTACGGCAGGTACAGGCGTGGAAAGCGCAGCATGTCGCTGAAGAACTCGAAGTCGGCGCACACGAATGGCTCGCGCAGCGAGCGGTACTTGGTGTTGCTCACCAGCACGATCAGCAACCACAACAGCAACAGGTTCACGCCGCTGAACAGTGGCCTTGCGGTGAGCCCATACAGCAGCCCCAGCCCCACGCACCACAACCCCGCGTGCAACATCCAGCAGCTGGTGGGTCGGCGCAGCGCAGGTCGGGGTAGCAGCAGGCTTTCCACCAGCACGCTCAACGACAGGCCGACCAGCGCGACCAGCAGCAGGGGAACGTCAATCACTGTATTTCAGGCCCCGCAGGATCATGGAAGAAAGCCGCTGCGGAATGAGCCCCAGCAGCCAGGTACCGAGGTTGAGCGGGAAGGGAAAGCTGATGCGTGCCTGGTTGGCCGCAAGCCCACGCTTGATACGCCGGGCGGCTTTTTCGGCGGTCCACAGGAACGGCTTGGGCCCCGGCATCTCGAAGCACATCTTCGACTCCACGTAGCCTGGCACGATCACGTTCACCTTGACCCCCTCCGGCGCCAGCCAGTCGCGGATCGCCTCGCCATACACGCGAATCGCCGCCTTGCTGGCGCTGTAGGTCGGCGTGACCGGCAGGCCACGCCAGCCAGCCAGGGAACTGAACAGGGCGATCTGCCCGTGGCCACGGCTGCGCATGGTCGGCAGTGCTGCCTCCACCGTGGCCAGGGCCGCCAGCACGTTGACCTCGAGCAGCGCGCGGCTGTCGTCCCAGCGCTCGGCCTGGCCATCGCTGCCGATTGCCGTGTTGAGCCCGGCGCCGACCAGGATCAGGTCCGGTTGCTCGCGCTCGCTGACCCGCCGCACCATCGTCCGCAGGGCGTCGAGGTCGCGCACGTCGAGGGCTTCGAGCAGCACCCGGGCCCCCAGTGCGCGGCACTGCTCGGCCATTTCCTCCAGCCGCGCCTGGCGCCGGCCTTGCAGGATCAGGGTCACGCCCGGCGCGGCATAGGCGGGGGCCAGCGCACCGCCGATGCCACCGGTGGCGCCTGTGATAAGGATGCAGCGAGGTGAGCCGGCGGGGTTCATAGGTAGGTTTCGAGTCTCGAGGTCTTGGCCATCAGCACTTGCAGGCAGTTGGCTACGGCCATGTCGATGCCGCTGCGGGTGTAGAAGCCGCCATTGACCTGGGTGGTGTGGATGACCGTGTTGCGAAAGCGTTGGAACAGGGTGTCGTCGGGCGCCTCGGGGTGCTGCCAGAAGTCGTCCAGGCTGCCCTGGTGAGTGAGCCCGGGCATGGCGTAGATCGGTTCGGCCAGTGTGTGCGTCGGGCGCTGGTGCAGCAGCGCCGAGGCACCGGCGGTGCTGTTGACGGCGATCAGCCCGGCAATATTCGACAGCAGCGTGGGCATGTGCCCGCTTTCGAGAAAGTCGACCCGGCCGGCCACATCGTATTCGCGCGCCAGGCGCGCGGTGACCTTGCGGTAGTCGACCAGGCCTGGCGTCAGTGGGTGGTTCTTGATCAGCAGCCGCGTCGCGAGCGGGGCGCTACGCGAGAACGAAGCGATCACGTGCTCGATCACCTCGGCCATGTCCTGGAACGGCGAGTGGTCGCGGATCTGCGCATCGCTGTCCAGTTGCAACGCCAGCAGGAAGGTCGGGCGCCGCGCGCGTGCGGCCTGCTCGACCCGCGCATCGTCATGGGCGCGAGCGCGCAGCACACGCAGGCCCTGGCGAATGAACCCGGCATATTCCACGGCCGCATTGAACGGCGCGTGGGTGCGATAACGGGGAAAGCACAGCGGATTGAGTGCACCGCCAGCGTGATACAGCACATCGTGCAGGGCGCGGGCGCTGAACGACTGGGTGAAGGCCTCGCCGTTCTGGTAGCGCGGGAGGTACTTGCCGACCTCGCGGTACCAGTCCGGGTCGCGCGGCAGGCGTGAGTGGTTGTTCACGCCATCGCGCTACAGGGTGATCCAGTAGGGGCGGAAATAGCCTTCTTCGAACACATGCACGCGCACGCCCAGCGTGCGCGCCAGGCTTACCGCAGGCTGGTGTACCGGCCGGCAATCGCCGAACAGCACCAGGTCGGTGATCTCGTGTTCACTGAACACCTGGGCGTAGTAGGCGTGCAGGTCCTGCGTCGGGCGCCTACAAGCGCGCGAAGATCCGCCCGCGCCATAGAGCAAGTCGCCGACATTGAAGCGGATGCTGTGCACACGCTGCCCGATGCCGCGCAGCCCTTTGGCCAGGTGACGGAAGAACGGCGAGCTCACACCTTGCAGGAACAGGAAGTGCTTGCGCGGCGCCCTGGCGTTCAGCGCGCCGGGCGCTTCATGCCCATCAAGCTGCCCAAGCGTCGTATCAAGTCCTGCCATCTAGAGGGTGCTCCTGGCTGCGGCAACGTATGCCAATGCTGTAGTTCGTAGAGGGTCTGCTCGGCGGTGGTGAAACGGTTGGTGATGCGGCTGACATAGGTGGGGTAGAGCAGCAGCGTGCCTGCCACCAGCTCGTCCAGGCTGAGCCGCCGATTGCGCCGGGCCTGCACCTGCGGGGCCAGGTCGCGGTCCTCGGTAAGCCCCCAGCCTGCGTAGAACGGCTGGCCATAGGTGGTCACCGGCACCCCGCGCAGCAGCGCTTCGAAGCCGGATTGCGAGGTCAGCACATGCACCTCGTCGACCACCTCCAGCAACTGCTGCAAGGGTGTGTCGCCGATCACTTCGTCGCACCAGTGCACGGTCTGCGCCTCGTCGTCGCCGCGGGCACGTGTGCCGGCCAGCACTTCCGGGTGCGGCTTGTACAGCACCCAGGCCTTTGGGTTGGCCTCGCGTACGGCCCGCAGCAATTGCAGGTTGTTGCGAATGCGGTTGCCACCGAAACGGATCGACGCATCGCCCTCGACCTGGCCGGTCACCAGGATCACCTTGTGCGCCTCGGCCGGGCGCTGCCAGTGGGTGCCGGGCAGGTTGTACTTGGTCAGCCCGGCCCGGCAGATTGCCTGGCGCAAGGCCTCGGCGCGCGACAGCAGATCGCTGTCGAAGGCATGGGTGGCGAGGATGCGCTCCAGGCGCGAAGGGCGTGTGGCGTCGTAGTAGATGCCCAGGTCGTCGACCACCCAGGACATGGGCCGGACCTTGCCCGCACCCAGGCCGACCGAGCGCAGGAAACCATCCTCTACGCGGTTGACTGGGTGAGGGTGGTCGTGCAGGTCGTCGTCGTGCTTGCAGCCCCAGGTCAGTACCGGGAGGTCTTGCGTCAACGGCTGCTGGGGCTTGGCGAAGCGAATGGCCGCGCCGTTGAAGAACAGCTCCGCGAGTGGCTCCTTCCAGCGACTGAAACCAAGCATCTGCACCTGTTCTGGCAGCTTGCTGCGCTGGCGACGTTGCAGGCCAAGCCAGGCAACCAGTGTCTCGGGCGTGCAGGGCTCGCCGCGCTCCGGGCACACATAGCGTGGGTAGCGCACCAGGCTGGCGTGGATCAACTGGGCCAGCGGCACAGGCATGCGTCGTGTCGGCGCCGGCAAACGATCGTCGGTCAGGCCCCAGCCTGCGTAGAACGGCATGCCCCAGGTATGCACCGGCACCTTCCACAGCAATGCATCGAAGCCCAGTTGCGAGGTCATCACGAACACTGCGCGCATGCGTGGCAGCAGTTCAGCGGGGTGGATATTGCTGGCCAGCACCTGCACCCGAGGGTTGTCGACCAGTGCCACCAGGTCGAAATGCCCGCTCTTGCGGCCAGCGACCACGTCGGGGTGCACCTTGAGCAGGATCGTGCTGTGCGGGTAGCGCGCCAGTGCCGCGTCGAGCATGGCGCGGAAGTCGTCGGCAGTGGCGCCCTGCAAGGAGGCGTCGGCGCGAGTCTGGTCGGCGACCAGCACGCAGTCGTCGGGCAGTTCGGGGGTTTCGATGCGGGCATCGTTGTACTTGGAGACCCGCTGCTGCTGCCACAGTGCTTGCAGGGCGTGGGTGCGCTGGGTTTCCTGCGCTGTGAGCGGCGCGACGATCAGCTGCTCCAGGCGCGAGGGCGCGCTGGCGTCGTAGTACACGCCAACGTCGTCGACGATCAGCGACAGCGGTGGCTCGTCGGCACCCAGCCCCACCGAGCGGATGAAGCCGTCTTCAAGCGTCAGGACCGGCTTGTCGGCCTTGCGTGCCTCGGCGATGGCTTTGAGAGCGCTTGGCTTGCGGCCCCAGGCCATGACCCAGTCCGCCCGCGCTACGTCGCGCACGGCACCGTTTTGCAGCCTGTAGTCAGGCAACAGGGCGGGCAATGTCGAGATGGCTTGGGTGCCTTTGGAAAGGACCAGCAGGCGCGGGAAGGGTGTAGCGGGTTCCATAATTTTGTGGCGAATTTTCATCAAAAACGGGGCGAAAAGGATGTATGCCTTGTGCGAAAAGTCGCCATTCGGCGAATTTTCCCTGCAAACGTTAAGGGCTTTTCCCACAAGCTGCAGTAGGGATTTCCCTATAGAGGCTGGGAAAAATCTGTCTTTCTAGTGCAGGCTCAGCAGGTGCTCGTACTTGTCGCGAAGCAGCGCTAAGCGCTCCTGCGCTCGGTACTCTTCGAGGGTTTCCGGGCGCAGGCAGTGGAACAGGGCGGTGAGCAGGAATACGTAGCGCAGGTTGTCCAGCGCCTGGCCTGCGTTGAAATGCTCCGGCAATGCTTCCCGATAGCTTTCTGTGAATTCAGTTTGGGCTGTGAGAAACATCGCCATCTCCGAGCGACGGAACAGGCTGCCCAGGTAGGCCCCACCATCGAACCCCACCCGGCCGATCTTCATTTCGCTCCAGTCGATCAAGTGCAATTGGCCCTTGTCGATGAAGAGGTTCTTGCGCAGGTAGTCCATATGGCTGACGCAGCGTGGGCTTTGCTGCGCCTGGTGAGCCATGCGACGCAGCTGTGGCACGAAGTTGCTGAAACGCTCGGCCAAGCCGGCGAAGCGTGCGTCGTCCCGCCCCAGCTGCTGCAGCCCCGGCAGGCAGCGGGCGAAGTTGAAACGCGGACGCAGCAGGAACCACGGTCGGAAGAAGTCCATGCTCCACAGCAGCGGCTGCTTGCTTTGCGTCTGTGCTGCCAGGTATTCGTGGCTGCGGCTTTCAAGTTCGGCGATAGCCAATGCCAACGGGCGCGCGATGTCTTGCATACGCGGTGGCTTGCCGCGCACGAACTCGGTGAAGATCAGGCTTTCGAAGGGCGTCTCGATCACCCCCAGGCAGGCGGGGTGGCGAAAGTGCGTGCTACCCGCCAGCATGCCCGGGTTGCGGTGAAAACGTGCCTCCTGGCTGCCGATGAAGGCCAGTTTGCGGATCGACTTTTCCACAAGCTCCAGCGGTTGCCCCGTGGACGGGTCGAGCAGGCGGTGATGCCGTACGTAGTTGACGAACGACGCGTTCGAAGGCAGGTTCTGGCTGGTGATCGCCAAGCGCTGATTGCTCCAGTGGGGCATCATTGCGTGCAAATGTTCTTCGAGAGATGCCAGTTCCCAGCGGTAGAGCGCTTTATGCCTTGGGAGCGGAGACTCAAGGGTCATTTATCGCATCCAACCTGGACTTGGCTATCAGTGGGTTGTCAGTCTCGATGTGCTGCACCAGTGGTTTGTCAGCGATATCGGTTAGCTGCTTGTCCGGCAGACAGATAGAGCGGTAGCGGGTGAGAATTTTGATCGGGGCACTTTGTGTAAAAGTTGCCATGCATGCAGTCCTTGTTGACGAGAGCCTACGATCATCAGAGGCGAGAGCCTTGGCCAGGTCGTCCAGTGCCATACGGCGTGAGTAAGTAAGTGCACCTGCGCGTAATGGCCAGCGGAGGCCGTGCCGGACAGGTCGCTGTTCTGCAGCGCGTGGGTGACACCGAAGGTGGGGCATTTTATCTACCGAACGCTTCGCAGAGCTTCCGCAATAAAGAGTCAAATGCGGTTTACAGGACATAATCATGATAAAGGCGTAAAGCATTGATCATCATTGCTTCCTGTCGATCTGGCCGATCTGAATGGAGAGGCAGCATGGATAAAAACAACAGAACCGTTAAGGGCAGTATATCTTTTCCGGAAACACCTGGAGTAAGCTGAAGATCAAAAAAAGATTTTTGAATTTTTAAGAGACGATTGTCGGCACGAAATCGAATTGTCGGAGAGTTTTGAGAAGATCGATCAACTAGATATCGCCCTGCAATAATAAAATCATATAAACCGATCACCGAATGACATATTTTGGCAAGGTCGTATTTCTGATCGCCGAAGAGAGTGATTTCTTGCTGTTGGTTTGCTGAACCTGCAGATCCGAATTCGCGGCATTGGCAATACCGCTAGCACCATTAGTTGATGATGTTTCATTTGCCGCTTTTGTTCTTTGATGCTTTAAGTGGTTATTAATTGAAGCCATGCCTGGCTTCCAGACACAATTTTCATCTACCTCTCCGACGGGGGGGAGTATAGTTTTAAGCCCGGCGCCGCCGTAGGCGTCTTCAAAAACGACGCCGCTGAAAATCTGTGCATCGACAGGGTGAGGGGCGTTAAAGAATTGATTAATTAACCTGAGGGATTTGTTTGGCTCTATATCAATGGCTGGGAGTCGGTGCTTCAAAATTGCGCAGGCCTCATCAACAAAACTCAACGCACCGCTATGGATCATGTGAACCACTTCTTCCCTTCGTGCTTCAGCAGGGAAGCGCTCCATGAAGACCGGTTTCAGGTCATTGTTCCAATCAAGATCTATTCGAACGAATGAAGTGTCCTTACTGCTAAACAACGTTTCGTAAAGAGGGACGAACCTGCAGAACGGATGAAATGTATCGTGCCTGTCGATAAACTCGCCCAGGTAGCCTCTGCTTGGCATGCCATAAGCTTCAACACGCTTCAGTGCTTGTCTGAACGTGATCAAATAATAGCCGCCCAAAAGCTTCTGCTTTTCGGTGAGTTTATACAATGACTCCTGCATCGTGCCGGCGTAGCCGATGTCAACGATACTGACATTGCCTTCGTCTAGCAGACCCACCTGTTTGAGGTAGGACAGGTAATTGGATCTTTCTCTTTCCGCGGTGTTCAAAATTACCGGAAGCATCTCAATGACGAAGGGCTTCAGCATTTCCCGGTGTTTGTTGTGTACCACTGTATCCAAAGTAAGATTGTGCCGTGTCAGGACGTCTTCCCGAATCTCGGAGGCATGCAGGCCAAAGCGAGTGGTCAGCAGGTGGCGGATAGCCGAGCTGCTTAAGGTAGTCTTCTTCTCGCCTGAATTTTTTCAGCTTCTCGGTAAAGTTTACGTCATTGGTCCAATCAGGGAAGCTGCCAGGCCTCATCTCGCGAGCTTTTTGCAGCCAACTCAAGTATTGGCCCCCTTCAGTACCAATATGTTGGATTGGAATGTGCTGCGTTTTAATGGCTGCGATAATTGCACTGTCTCGGCTCGGCGTTTCGCGAGCGGAAAGCTGAGCGAGAAAATTTTGAAACGTGGTGGCCGACGCGAACTTGGAGATGTGGCTATCACCCAGTGTCAGGAGTGGCTTCTTCCAAAATGCCGCTTGATAGCCAAGCGACGAGGAAATGGTGATGACGCCGTCGACATCTGGCACGATCAGTTGCGAGACAGATGGGATTTTGTCGAATGATTCTACATAGACAAAATTGCTGTAGCGCGCTCGGAGGTACTCAATATTTTGACGCGTCAGTACGGCGCTTCGAGTTTGGCCAGACCAATAGTTGGTAACCAAAAGAGCATAGGTGCTCGGTAGTTTTTCAAGTATTTCGATCAAAACGTCGAATTGGCTTCTTCTACCAATAACGGAATTGATCATGAAATAATAGTCAATTTGCAAAGGCAGCAGGACGATGCGCTGGAAGCGCTTCTTGGCTTCGCCGAGGGCAGTTTTAGTCGGTGCTACGCCCTCGAGGAAACGTCGCTCATATTCGCGCAACTCCTGGATGGCCGCCTGCTCTTTGGGTGTACAGGCATCATATTTGCTGTTGCTGCTGTCTTTTAGTAAGCCATCATCGAATGAAATTAGTTCTGCGTACGGGGCGCGCGAGAAGAAGCCCGGCATTTGGTAAATGATGCGCGTGTCTGGGGAAATAAATTGTAAATAAGGCATTGGTGTTTCCCATGCCAATACGATGTCTGGGCTGAATCCTTCTGGCAGGCCGTCTTTGATAAAAGCTGTCAGCTTATCAACTTCGCCTTCACGGAACGCTCTGTCTTGGTGGCGAAGAGAGCGTTCATAGGTATTTTCACCCTTAGTCCATTGAATGGGGTCAATGACAGAGACAGTGCCCAATGCCTTCATGTGCCCGTCGCGCAGGGCGTGCTCAGCTACCGCAGTGCTCATGATGCAATGTACATTGGCACCTGCATTCTTAAGTGCAATAACTTGCGGAATTATGGAGCCGCGAAGAGTGGGGTAGCGGAATACAGGATTGCCTAGTTCAATTGCAGGCTCTAGGAAGAAAATAATATTCATGTTATATCTCGACGTATTAGCCCCGTGCGGTCCGTCGCCCGAGGCCCGGCCATGAATGAAGCTGTACGTGGCCGCTCAGTTATAGGCATAATAGTTGTATGCGCCGGCTGCGCGGCCAAGCACCATGGTCTGCACGATGGGCGAGATGATTTTCTGCCACTCATACACCGCCGCATTGGTCACATAGATGGTGTCATTGGGTTTTATCGCGATCTGTCGCGCATAGAAGATGGCCGCCGGGTCACGCATGTTCAGACGCAGCACAGTCGGCTTGGCACCACTGCTTCCCCCTGCACGAAATACGAATACACCTTCTGGGTTGGCATTCTGCTCACGCAAGCCACCCACACTACCCAAGGCATCCAGCAAGCTGGTGTTCTGCTGCGGCAGGTCCTTCAACCCTGGTTGACCCACGGCCCCCATCGCCACAAACCGCTGACGCGCACGGTCCAGCACCACTTCCGAATTCGGCCGCAGGACCATGTTGCTACCCGCCAGCACGTCCTCGTAGTTGAACTGCTGCACCTGGCTGCCAGTGCGCACGGTCACGTTGACCAGGTGCGGCTCCAGCACCGGCCCACCCGCCTGGTTCACTGCATCGAGCAGCGTCAGCGGCCCTTGCAACGTGCTGAAGCGCCCAGGCGCCTTCACTGCACCGGCCACCAACACCGAGCCCGACAGGTCGCCCACCAGCTCGACGTGGGTCTGCACATCGGTAGTGATGCCCTTGAGCTGGCGACGAATCATGTTTTCCACTTCGCCGAGGGTCATGCCTGCAACGGCGCGGCGACCAACGTAGGGAAGCGAGAGCCTGCCTTGCGCATCGATACGCGCCTTGAGCTGGGTGCCGCCGGTGGCCAGCGGTGCGAACAGCGCCGAGCCTTCCGGTGCGGTGTCGGCAATCAGCACGTTCAGCGTGTCGCCGGGGGCCAGGCGTACGGGGGCTGGCAGCGGCTTGGTGATGCTGGCCACGACAGGGCGTTCGGGGCCGCGAATGTAGGGCGCGATGGTGCTGGCGTTGATGTCGACCAGGTTGTACGTCTCGTTCTTGCTCTCGATCTCGCCCTTGTACGGGCCTGTGCCGGAGAGGTTGCCGGCGCAGCCGGCCAGGCTCAGGGCCGCCAGGGCCAGTGCGGCCAGTTTCAGGTTGAAGCGCTTGGGAACAGCCAGGGAGTTAGTCACGATGATCCTCGATCGAAGCCAGAATGAAACGGGTGATGCCGTACACCATCAGCAGTCCGAGGAGGAGGGTTGCCAGGTTGTACAGACGCTCCGGGTACAGGGCGAGTTGCGGGGTGTTGGGGCTGACCACGGTGACCAGGGTGCGGATCTTCTTGCTGGCCTCGATACGCGCGTTGTCCAGCGCGACGACTGCGGTCTTGTAGGTTTCCTCGGCGATGCCGGCGTCGAGCGTCAGTTGCTGGTAGCGCGAGGCGACCACGTTGAGCTGCGAGCCGTCGGGCGACGACACCAGCAGGCGCTTTTCCTTGGCGAGCTGGCGGGTGATGGCCTCGACCTTCTGCTTCTGCTGGCGCACCTGTGGGGCATTGGCGCGCAGCTTGAAAGACATCTCGGTGAGCGCGGCCTGTTCGGCGGTGTATTGGCTTTCCAGGTTGGCGATGATGGTTGCGCGGCTCTGGGCGGTGTTGCCGCCGTCGAGCACCTTGTTCTCGTTCTGGAAGTCCATCAGTTGGGTCTTGCGCATGGCGTAGTTCAGCCGCGCGGTTTCCAGCTCGCCTTGGGCGAACTTCATCTGCTCGCGGGCGATGTTGTGGCTGACTTCGTTCACGAAGTATTCGCTGGCCTGCAGAATGGTGCGCAGCATCTGCTCGGACAGCTCGGGCGTGAACGCCTGCACTTCGACGCGCAGCAGGCCGGTGGTTTCGTCGTAGTACGCCGAGACCATGCGCTGGTAGTACTTGAGCAGGTCTTCGCGCGAGGCGTGCTGGTCGAGCCAGAAGAACATGTCGCGGCTCTGCTGGGCGTAGTGCTCGACCCACTGCGTGCGGTCTTCGAGCAGCAGCATCATGTCCATCGAGGTGATGTACTCGCGCAGGTACAGGGTTTCTTCCCGCGAGGCCGGGTTGATACCGGTCAGCAGGGTGGCGAGGCCCGGTGTCTGGGCGGCCGGGCTGGTGCTGTCCTGGCGCACCACTACCTGGGCGGAGCTGACATAGCGATCGATGGCGAAGAGGCTGTAGTAGATGGCCGCCAGGACCATCGGCACGATGACCATGGCGATCGCCAGGCCCCAGCCCTTGTGTTTACTCGTGATGCTCATGATGTGATGAGTCCTCGATGTGCAACGGTGTTGCGAAGCGGTGTTGGTGTGGTCACGCGTTGTAGGCCCTGATGCCTTCGGCGACGTCGTCGTAGACCTGGATGCCGCCATCGCGCACCAGCAGGACGAGGTCGCAGAGCTTTTCGATCTCCGACATGGCGTGGGAAACCAGCACGACGTTGGATTTGCGCAGCTTCTCCTTGAACACCCCGGCGCACTTGCGTTTGAACTGGGCGTCACCCACCGACATCACCTCGTCGATCAGGTAGTAGTCGAAGTCGAAGGCCATGCTCAGGCCGAAGGCCAGCCGTGCGCGCATGCCCGAGGAGTAGGTCTTGATCGGCTCGTCGATCCAGTCGCCGACCTCGGCGAACTGCTGCACGTAGCGGACTTTCTCGCGCATGGCGTCGCCGGTGGCGCCATAGAGGCGGCAGACGAACTTGATGTTGTCGCGGCCAGTCATGCTGCCCTGGAAGCCGCCGGTCAAGCCCATCGGCCAGGACACGCTGCGGTCGGTGACGAGGGTGCCGGAGTCGGGCACGTCGGCGCCGCCGAGCAGGCGCATCAGGGTCGATTTGCCGGCGCCGTTGCGGCCGATCAGGCCGATGTTCCTGCCGGGCGGGATGGCCAGCGACAGGTTGCGAAAGACATACCGCCGCCCGTAGGGCGTGAGGTACGACTTGGTGACGTTTCTGAGTTCGAACACGTGAGGCCCGCCCTTAACCGTTCTTGGTGGAAATCAGGTGCAGCCGCCGGGCGCGGTAGGTGCCCAGGGAGAGGAACAGCAGCACCAGGGTGAAGGCGAGCACGTAGGTTTCCGACACGCCATCGACCGGGGTGTAGTGGGGCAGCACCTCGGCACGGATCAGTTCGAGCAGGTGCAGGAAGGGGTTGAGCAGCAGCACCGGCATCATCGACTTCGGCAGGTAGGCCGCAGGAATGAGCACCCCGGAGATGAAGTACAGGGGGATGAAGACCATGCGAATGACGATTTTCAGGCCGGGCAGGGCATGGGTGAGCAAGGCCAGGAACATGCCCAGGCCGAAGGCGAACAGCAGGCCAAGGAGCAGGGTGGCGGCCCATTGCAGCGGCTGGTGCACCGCCATGTCGAAGCCGAACCAGGCGAAGCCGAACACCAGGATGGCGTAGACCGTGGCGGCGATGCAGGTTTCCACGATGACCCGGGCGAGGTAGGTGTCCAGGGGCTTGATCTGCTTGTAGCCGAACAACGAGCGGTTTTCGCGCAGGCTGTCCATCAGGCGCAGGGCGGTGTTGCGGTAAAGCAGGAAGGGCGCCATGCCGACCAGGATGAATACTGGGTATTCGACGCCGGAGACGGTACGCCCGCGCAGCATGGCGAACAGCAGCGAGAACACCAGCAGGTGGCAGATGGGCTCGAGCAGCATCCACACCGCCCCCATGCGGCGAGCGCCAACGCGGGCGCGGGCCTCACGCAGGACCAGGGCGAAGATGACCGATGTTTGGATCTGCAAAGCACTACGCGGCTTCAAGAGGTTCACCGTAAAGCGAAGCAGCGTGCCAAGGCACGCTGAAGTTCATCGTCAGGAAAGGCTCGCTTCCAACGCGCGGTGGGTTGGGTAGGCTCTCGGAGGCTTTCGTGTTCTAGGCTGTAGTACGCAAAGTGCACGCGCGACGACTGTGGCGCTGATACAGGCTGGGAATGCTTGGTGACCGGCAGTCAGGTGGGACGCGACCCGATCGTTTCTCGCCTGTTTAAGCCTTGCCAGATGCGGCTGGGCGAATATTTGTTACAAACTTAATGGGTATGCCTACATTGGGCTGTAGGGGTTTTCCTATGGGTCGCGGGAATTAATCTGTCTTTTGTCTGCGCATCGAAGGCCCGCTCCCTTGAAGGGGCGGGCTTTTTTGTCGTGTCGGGGCGGGTTTGGATTGTCCAACCGCAGTCCTCTGCCCAAAATAGCCGCCCCCATTCATCGATCGCTGCCCCAGCAGTTCACGGAGCCACAACCCCATGCCACACGAAGGCAGCCTTCTTCAGACGGTGGTGATATTCCTGTTCGCCGCAGTCATCGCGGTCCCCATGGCCAAGCGCCTGCACCTGGGTGCGGTACTCGGCTACCTACTGGCGGGCGTGGCCATCGGCCCACAAGCGCTGGGCTTGATTCGCGATACCGAGAGCGTCGCGCACATTTCCGAACTGGGCGTGGTCCTGCTGCTGTTTATCATCGGCCTGGAGCTGTCGCCCCGGCGCCTGTGGCTGATGCGCAAAGCGGTGTTCGGGGTCGGTACCGCACAGGTGCTGCTGACCGGTACGCTGCTCGGCGCCATCGCCCTGTTCGGCTTCAGCCAGACGCTGCCTGCGGCCCTCGTGCTCGGCCTGGGCCTGGCGCTTTCGTCCACCGCCCTGGGCCTGCAGAGCCTGGCCGAGAACAAGCAGCTCAACGCCCCCCATGGGCGGCTAGCCTTCGCCATCCTGCTGTTCCAGGACATCGCGGCGATCCCGCTGATCGCCCTGGTGCCCCTGCTGGCCGCCAGCGGTCCCGACACCAGCCACGGCGACAGCCTGGAGCATGGCCTGAAGGTGTTCGCCAGCATCGCCACCGTCATCGTCGGCGGCCGCTACCTGTTGCGTCCGCTGTTTCGCATCGTGGCCCGCACCGGCCTGCCGGAGGTCTCTACCGCCACTGCGCTGCTGGTAGTCATCGGAACTGCCTGGCTAATGGAGGAGGCTGGGGTTTCCATGGCCCTGGGCGCTTTCCTCGCTGGGCTGCTGCTGGCCGACTCGGAGTACCGGCATGAGCTGGAGTCGCAGATCGAGCCGTTCAAGGGTCTGCTGCTGGGGCTGTTCTTCATCAGTGTCGGCATGGGCGCCAACCTGCGCCTGCTGCTGGAAATGCCGCTGGTGCTGCTGGGCCTGACCTTGTTGCTGATCGCGGTGAAGCTGGTGCTGCTGGTCGGTATCGGCCACTTGGCCGGAGGGCTGAATCGCGCCAGCGCGCTGCGTCTGGGAATGGTGCTGGCGGCCGGTGGCGAGTTCGCTTTCGTGGTGTTCAAGCTGGGCAAGGACCAGGGCCTGTTCGACACGCAAACCTACGACCTGCTGCTCATGACCATCACCCTGTCGATGGCCCTCACCCCACTGCTGATGCTCGGCTGCGCCCGCGCCCTGAAGCGCCCGCAACCGGCCAGGGAAGTGCCCGAGCAGTACACCGCCATCGACGCCGGCACCCCGCGCGTGGTGATCGTCGGCATGGGCCGCATGGGCCAGATCGTCGCGCGCATCCTGCGGGCGCAGAAGATTCCATTCGTGGCCCTGGAAACCTCGGTGGACGCCATCGAGATGACCCGCATGTTCGAGCAGGCCCCGGTGTTCTACGGCGACCCGCTGCGCGCCGAGGTGTTGCATGCCGCCAAGGTGGGCGAGGCGGAGTATTTCGTCATCACCATCGACGACCCGGAAGTGGCCACTCGCACCGCCGAGCGGGTCAAGCGCCTGTACCCGCACCTGAAGGTCATCGCCCGCGCCCGCAACCGCCAGCATGTGCACAAGCTGATGGATGTCGGTGCCGAGCCGATTCGCGAGACGTTCTACTCCAGCCTGGAAATGAGCCGCCGCGCGTTGGTGGGTTTGGGGCTGAGCGAACAGCAGGCGGCGGACCGCATCACCCGCTTCACCGAACACGACGAACAGGTGCTCGAAGCCCAGGGCCAGGTACGCGACGACCGCGCCAAGGTGATGCAGACGGCCAAGGAGGCGCGGGTGGAGCTGGAGCGGTTGTTTGCGTCGGATGAGGATTGAGGGTCAGGCAAAAGCCAGGCGAGCGATGGGTGGGTGCACACGGTGTGCGGCTTGCCACAAGTCGTAGGCGGCCTGCTCGGCCAGGTACTGGCGGGCGCTACCCAGGCCTGCCAGCTCAAGGCGGTAGGCCAGGTCGGCCGAGATGGCCGCACGGCCATTGAGCACGGTGGATAACTGGCCGCAGGAATATCCCAGGTGACGGGCCAGGGAAGAGACATTCATGTTGATTGCAGGCAGTACGTCTTCGCGCAGGGCTTCGCCTGGGTGAGGGGGGTTGTGCATGAGTTGTGAATTACTTCCAGGTTATTGAAGCCGCTCAGTGTGCGAAGCAGTGCGGGAGAGGTGAGAGCCCCTTGGGTCTGTACTCCTCGTCGGAGAATTCCCGTCTATGTGTGAGGCTGCCCCGCGTACTTGGGGCACCCGCATGCACCTCCGAGGCGTCGGAGCAACGCACAATTAATAACTATTAAGGTTCGCCTCAGGACTTCGCCATCCCCGGCACCCCAGACTTTCCTCATCGAAACAGGAGAGTCGATATGGTCCCTGAGCCCACCCCATACGCCACCTTGCAGGCTGTACCCGGCGCGCTGCCCCCGCAGCGCCTACGCCGGGCCAAGGACCTGATGCTGCACAGCCCGCTGTCGATCATCGAGATCGCCGGCCTCTGCCACCTCTCCCGCAGCCATTTCTCGCGTGCCTTCAAAGTCGCCACGGGCCTGTCGCCGCAGACCTGGCGCCTGTTGGCGCGCATGGAGAAAGCCAAGCGCCTGCTGGCCACCGAGGTGCCGATCACCGATGTCAGCCTGGAGTGCGGCTTCTGTGACCAGTCGCATTTCACCCGGGCCTTCAGCCGTTTGGTCGGCCAGCCGCCCAAAGCCTGGCGCCAGGGCGTACGTCACCTTTAATGCAGTGTTATCCACCGGTATAGCCCCGAAGGCCAATACCGTTTTCGTCCCCCCCACCCAAGGAGTCATCCTCGTGAGCCAACCTGACTACAAGCGCCTGAACAAAGATGATGCCGCCGTGCTGCTGGTCGACCACCAGGCCGGCCTGATCTCGCTGGTGCAGGACTTCTCGCCCAACGAGTTCAAGAACAACGTGCTGGCCCTGGGCGACCTAGCCAAGTTCTTCGGCCTGCCGACCATCCTCACCACCAGCTTCGAGCAAGGCCCCAACGGCCCGCTGGTGCCGGAGCTCAAGGAGATGTTCCCGGACGCGCCCTACATCGCCCGCCCGGGCCAGATCAACGCCTGGGACAACGAAGATTTCGTCAAGGCAGTGAAGGCCACCGGCAAGAAGCAACTGATCATCGCCGGTGTGGTAACCGACGTGTGCGTGGCCTTCCCGACCCTGTCGGCGCTGGCCGAAGGTTTTGACGTGTTCGTGGTCACCGATGCCTCGGGTACCTTCAACCAGACCGTGCAGCAGGCATCCTGGGCGCGCATGACCCAGGCCGGGGCGCAGATGATGAACTGGTTCTCGGTGGCCTGCGAACTGCACCGCGACTGGCGCAATGACATTGAAGGCCTGGGCAACCTGCTGTCCCAGCGTATCCCCAACTACCGCAACCTGATGAACAGCTACGCGGCGCAGACTTCGCGCTGAGTACGCCGGGGGGCGCAAAACGCCCCCCAACCCTCGTTACGTATTCGCCACCGGCATGCTGAAGCGGATACAGCACCCACCCAGCTCCGACTCCAGCGCCTGCAGCCGCCCGCCATGGGCCTGCACCACCGATCGGCAGATCGCCAGGCCCATGCCCAGGCCGCCAGGCTTGGTGGTATGGAATGCCTCGAATACCTGCTCGCGAGCCGGGTCCGGAATGCCCGGGCCATTGTCGTCCACCGTGACCTGCACCTCGTCGCCGAAAACGTGCGAGCAGATGCGCAGCACGCCATCGCCGCGATAGCCGGCCAGTGCCTCCAGCGCGTTGGTGATCAGGTTGAACACCAGTTGCTGGATCTGCACCGGGTCGGCCTGCACCGTCACCCCCGCGTTCAACTGCGCGTGGACATTCACCGCGCTCTTGCGGGCATCGGTCGAGGCCAGGCGGATCACTTGCAGGATCAACTCGTCGAGCTTCAGCGGCTTGAGCTGCATGGGCGCCTGCTTGGCCAGCGAGCGCAGGGCGCGAACTATATTGGCGGCGCGTTCGCTGTCGGCGCGAATATCCTCCAGCCCGGCCATGGCCTCGTGCAGGTCCGGGCTGTCGCGGCGCAGCCAGCGCAGGCTGGCCGCAGCGTTGGAAGCAATGCCCAGCAACGGCTGGCTGATTTCGTGGGCGATGGACGCCGACAGCTCGTTCATTACCTGCAGGTGCGCGCTGCGCGCCAGTTCCGCCCGCGAGCGACGCAGCTCGGCTTCCATTTGCGCGCGGGTCTGGTTGTCTTCGGCCAGGCGGGTGTAGAACTTGGCCGTTTGCAGCGACACCGCTGCCTGCGCGGCGAGAATCTCCAGCATGGCCAGGCGCTGGCCGCCGAACAGGTTGGGCACCAGGCGGTTCTCCAGGTACACCAGGCCGATCAGCACGCCCTGGATCACCAGCGGCAGGCACAGCACCGAACGTGCGCCACGCGCGTGCAGGTCCTGGCGGAAGGCTTCGGGGCAGTCGGCCTGGGCATCGTGCAGCAACAGTGGCTTCTTGGTGCGCAGGGTGGCGTTGATGATCGAGCGAGGCGCCTGGGTCATGAACTTCTGGCAGTGCTCCATGCTCACCCGCAGGCCTTTGTCGTCGATATCGGCCAGGGCCGCCATCTGGAACTCGGCACCGCTGACGATCAGCAACGCACCATGGTCGGCGCCGGCATGCTGGGTGAGCTGGCCCATCAGGGTTTCGATCAGCCCTTCGAGCAGCACCTCTTCAGACAGCGCACGCGCCGCCTCGATACCGGCCTCCAGGTCCAGGTTGACCTGGGTAGTGGCGCGGAAGGTCTCCTGGATCGGCTGTGTGCGCAGGAACGGGTGCAGTGTCTCCAGCTGGCGTACCTTGCCCGCTGCCCCCCAGATGTGGAAGCAGTCGCGGGCGATACGCAGGTGCAGGTTGGCGCCGGAGATCAGCCCGCTGGGGATGCACACTTCTGCCAACTGCTCGTGGGCGATGGCCTGTTCGTGGATGAAACCGGCCGCAGCAGCGGCAATCTGCGACTGGTCGAAGCAGCGAATCGCCGACAGCCCGTCCCCTTGCAGGCGGGCGACCAGCCCCTCGATCAGCAGCACCTTGTTGCGGAAGGTGACAGGGTTGAACTGCGCCCATTGGCTGAACCGCTGGCGCAGCTCGCCCAGGCGCGCGAGCTTGTGTTCCGGCGAGCCTGGCGCTTCCGGGCTGCCCAGGGTGAGCGCCTGGAACAGCTGGTAGTCGGCCAGGTTGATATGGGCCGGCACCGCCCAGGCGTCCTGGCCGGCGTGTTCGAGGCAGGCGCTGGCCTGGCGGATATCGCCCAGGTAGAACGCCGCCATGCCGGCGAACAGGTTCTGGAAGAAGCGTGCAGTGCCTGAACCAGGGCGTGCGCTGCGGGCTTGCTGCAAGGCTGCGTCGCTGCTGTCGCGGCAGGCGCCGGGGCCACCGCGCAGGTCGGCGACGAACGTCTGCTGGGCCAGCAGGATGTGTTCCACATCGCGGTAGCCGTAGCGGCGCACGATGACCAGGCCGCGCTCGATCTCCTGACCGATTTCGGCCAGTTGTTGGCCCATCACCAGCGCATCGGAGACCGCGTGGTTGCAGGCGTAGCAGGCCATCGCCAGGTCGCCGGAAAGGCCTGCCGAGTCAATCGCTTCGAGCGCCGTGCGGCGGGCGAACTCCAGGGGGGAAGTCCAGGCGCTGACCTGGTCCAGGGCCAACAAGGCACTGGTGAGGTCGCATTCGAAGCCGTGGCGCTCGATCAGCTTGAGCGCTGCCAGGCAATAGGCGTGGCCATCGTGATAGGCGGCGAAGCGCTCGGCGCACATCACCCCGAACCAGGCCAGGCCATAGGTGCTGCCAGGTGCCACGCCGTGAGCCAGGGACAGCTCAAGGATGCGCGCCAGGTGCAGGAAGCGCAGGTCGTCCGGCACGAAGAACGAGGACGACAGGGTGGCAAGCAACGCGATGGCCACTTCCACCTCTTCCGAGCCGTTGCGGGGCAAGGCTTCCAGGCAGTGGAGACCACGCTGCTCGATGTGCGCGCGAACCTGGGCGTAGACCTGCTCGACGTGTTGCGGATGATCGCCGCCGGCAAGCTCGATACCCAGCAGTTGCAGCCCGGCCAGGGCAGCGTCGATGGCGCCCTGGTAGTCCGAACCCAAGGTCTTGTATCGAGCTTGCAACCTGTAGGCGGTGGCACGTTCCAGGGGGGTGCGAGCGCGGCGATGGCTCTCGGCAATACCGGCCTCGGCCTGGGCCATGCGCGACAACAGCATGTCGCACTCGGCGGCCATGCGCGCGAGGGTGAAGGCCTGGGGAGCATCGGGCAGGGCGTATTGCTGCAAGGCCTGGGCGGTTTGCAGGTAGCCGGCTGCCTGTTCGTTGGAAACCGCGTCGCGTGCACGGGCGGCAGCCTCCAGCAGCAGCGGCAGGAAGGTTGCGCATTCTTGCTGGGTGAAGCATTCCGGGGCCGTGCGCTGGAGCTGGTTGGCCAGTTCGAAGATGCCCTCGCAGGTGCGCTCCCCCGGGGTTTGCCACATGGCCCGGGCGATTTGCGCATGCTGTTCGCTGCGCGCTTCGCTCGGCGTGAGTTGGCAGGCCGCTTCCTGCACACGGTCGTGGGCAAACGCCAGGCCTTGGGCCCTGGTCGAGAGGAAGCCGGCATCGCCCAAGGCTTTTAGCCGGCTGTCCAGGTATTCCTGCGGCTCGCCCAGCAACAGGCTCAGCAGCTGTGTGTCGAAGCGCCCACCTGCGGCGCCGGCAATGCGCAGCAGCTCGCGCTGCTCCTTGGGCAGCCGCGTCAGGCGCTGGACCATCAGGCCGGCGACATTGTCGGCATAGGGATGCCGGGCCACGGCTTCCAGCGACCAGGTCCAGCGCATCGCCTGGGTATCGAAGACGAACAGGCGGTCCTCGACCATTGCCCGCAGTATCTGGCGGACGAAGAACGGGTTGCCGTCGGTCTTGGCGTGCACCAGCTCTGCCACCTGCTGCGCATCGGCGGCGTTGACGTGGTAGCGGGTGGCGATCAGTTCGACGATAGCCGCCACCGGCAGCGCTTGCAGTGCCAGGCGCTGACCGCGCAGCGCCGTAGGCAGGCCACGCCAGAGCGTGCCGGGGTCATTGCCGTCGCAGCGGCTGGCAAGGATCAGCAGCAACCCGCGTGGCGGGCGGGTGAGCAGCGCCTGGATCAGGAGGCGGCTGGCGTCGTCGGCCCATTGCAGGTCATCGAGGAAGATCGCCAGCGGCCTGCCGGGGCGGCTGAGTACACTGAGGAAATCGACGATGGCGCCGTGTTCCTTCTCCAGCGCCAGGCGCGAGGGCTTGTCGGGGAAGTCGATGCTTGGGCCGAGGATCAGTTGCAGGTCTGGTGCCAGCTTGCCGAGCAACTGGCCGCGACCCTCCAGGCGTTGCTGGAGGTCCTGGCGGATGCTGTCGAGGTCGCTGCTGTTCTGGGCCAGCAGCTGGGTGGTCAGGGTACCGAGTATCTCGACCCACGGCCCATAGGGCATGGCCTGCTCGAGGCTGTTGCACTTGCCCGTGGCCCAGTGGCCTTCGGCCAGGGTCTTCAGCGAGTTCAGCACCAGGCTCGACTTGCCCAGCCCGGTGGCACCGCTGACCAACAGGCACCTGGGCGTGCCGTTGCGGCGCAGGCCTTCGAGCAGGTGGGCGATGGTCTGTTGTTCGGCCTGGCGTCCGTACAGGCGCTCGCCAGCGGCTGGGACCAGGTCGGAGGTGCCTGGGGTGAACGCGGCAATGTGCGCGCTGCTGGCCCATTGCCGCTCGCAGTGGGCCAGGTCGATGGCCAGTGCCGCGGCGTTCTGGTAGCGAGCGTCGGGCTCCTTGGCCAGGGCCTTGCCGAGGATCAGGCCGATCGGCTTTGGCAGCGTGGCATCGAGCTCGATGGCCGAGCGGGGCTGGACGCTGGCGTGCAATTGGCGCCAATGCTGGATGTCGCGCCCGTTCAACGGCAGCTCGCCCAGTAGCCACTGGTAAAGGACCACTGCCAGGGCATAGATGTCGCTGCGCCGGTCGGTGCTGGTGTCGTGCGGGCAGATTTGCTCAGGCGCCAGGTAGGCCCAGCTGTCGGGCTGGGCGCTAGGTACTTCGCTGGCATCCGCGCGGAAGTAGCCGATCCGAACCTGGTCGTGTTCGTCGATAAGCAGGTGGCGCGGCTGCAAGGCGCCGTGCAGCGCATTGCCTTGGTGGGCCAGGCCGAGGGTGTGGGCGGCGTTGACCGCCACACGCAGGAAGCGCGTCAGGCCAGGGCGACCCTGGTCGATCAGGTCGGCCAGCGACAGGCCGGCCGGATACACCAGCAAAGGGCCTTCGGCCGAGCGCACGAAGGCGGCAGGGAGCACCGCCCAGGTAGGGCCCAGCGCCAGCCGGTAGTCGCGCTCCAGGCGCTGGCAAGCCGCCGGTGACTCCACCGGGGCGCGGATGGCGCTCCATGCCTTGCGCGAAGCAGCGTCGTAGAGGCTCAGGTGACAAAGCTCACCCTCCTGGACCCGTTGCAGCGTGGTACAGCGGCTTAGCCAGTGCTCGTCGATCGATGGATCGTTGTCGAAGGACACCAGAACGAGACGTTCATCGAGCATCAAGGCACTCTCCGGCAGCCGACATTTATGGTCGCGATCATAGGAAGCGCCCAGGCGACGAAAGGTGGCGTCCGGGCGGTTGGGCAGAAGCGGTAACTATTCTGACTGTTACGGCGCCTTGGTGCACCGGGAGGGTGAAAGTGAATGTGTATAGTCCTATCCCTCGGGATAATTGTTCCTATACAGCAACGGGCCTAGAGTGAAGTGGGCCACGCAACTGCCCAGCCCACGAAAGTCGAGGATGCGATGATCCGAATAGGTAAAGCCATGGTGTCGCTGGAGCGACGCGAGGCCTTCCGTGACGGCCAGCCGATCCCCCTGGGTGGCCGGGCGTTCGAGGTGCTGGCGGTGCTGGTGCGCGCCAATGGCCGGGTAGTGAGCAAGGACGAGCTCTTCAGCCAGGTCTGGGCGGGTACCGTGGTCGAGGACAATAACCTGCAGGTGCAGGTTTCGCTGCTGCGCAAGTGGCTGGGTGACAAGAGCGTCATCCAGACCGTGCCGCGCCGTGGCTACCGGTTGCAGGCCGAGCTTGCGCCGGATGCCTCGACACTGGCCGCACACTTTCCGCTCGACAGCCATGCACTGGAACCTGGCGGTGAAGCGGTGCAGGTGCTGGTGGTCGATGACGACCCGTCGGTGCGTACCGCGTTGGGCCGCCTGTTGCGTGCCGAGAACATTCCCCATCGGTTGTACGCTTCGGCCGAGGAGTTGCTGGAGCAACAGTGGGACAACCCGTACGCCTGCCTGTTGCTGGACATCAACCTGCCTGCGGCTTCGGGTCTGGAGCTGCAACATGTCTTGCGTAGCCTCGACCTGCCCTGGCCGATCGTGTTCATGACCGGCTACGGCACCATCCCGCTGACGGTCCAGGCCATGCGCGCCGGGGCGTTTGAGTTTCTCACCAAGCCGTTCGACGAGCACCAGCTGCTGGCGCTGCTCGAGGTGGTGCGCGCTCGCGCGGTGACCAGTGGACGCGACTGGCGCCAAGCCCGCCAGGTGCGCGACAAGTACCAACGCCTGACCCCCCGTGAACGCGAGGTGTTCGCCCTGGTGGTGGAGGGCCTTTCGCACAAGCAGATCGCTCGCCAGCTGGGCACCAGCGAGGTGACCACCAAGGTCCACAAGAAGAACATCATGAACAAGATGCAGTCCCGCTCGCTGGTGGAACTGGTCGGCATGCATCAGTTGATCGAAGGTGCGGGCCGGGTTGTCGACCAGGGCGCGGTATGAGCGGCCAGGGCAGCAACACCAAGCTGCGGGTGTGCATCGTCGACGATGACGCCTCGGTGCGTAAAAGCTTGTCGAACCTGCTGCGTTCGGCGGGGTACGAGGCGTACCCCTTCGCCGATGGTGAGGCGTTCCTGGCATCGGAGCTGGCCTGCGAGGCCGATTGTGCGCTGCTGGACCTGAAAATGCCTGGGCGCAATGGCGTGGAGGTACAGCGCGAATTGGCGCGGCTCGGCTATCGGCTGCCGGTGATCTGCATGTCGGCGCACTGGGACCCGGCGGCCGAGGGCGAGTCGCTGGGGCTGGGGGCGGTGGCGTGCCTGGGCAAGCCCTTCAACGAGGAGGCGCTGCTCAGGTTCGTGCTAAAGGCGGTGGCGAGTCGGGGCGGTTCATAGCTGTTTATAGCTGCGCACATTCATTCAATTAATCACTTGGGTGCCATGCCAGAGTCCTGCGTTTCCACTGCAGAGCGCTCCCATGGCTAACCTACCTTCGTTCGACTCCCCCAGGCTGACTGCCTTGGGCCTGCTGTTCATGCGCGTGTTTGCGGCAGTACTGTTGCTGGTGGTGCATGGAATGCCCAAACTGCTGAACTGGTCCGCCGAGCTTCAGCGTATCGAAGACCCGCTCGGCCTTGGCGCTACGCTCACCTTGAGCCTGGCGGTATTCGCTGAAGTGCTTTGCCCGGTCCTGCTGGCGCTGGGCGTGTTCGCGCGCCTGGCGTGCTTGCCGGTGATTGCCGTGTTGGTGGTGTCGCTGGGGCTGGTGCACCCGGACTGGACCCTGGAGCAGGGGCAGTTTGCCTGGCTGTTGCTGGCGCTGTACGGCGGGCTGGCGCTGACCGGGCCGGGGGCCTGGTCGCTGGAAGGGATGTTGGCGAGAAAAGCGGGTTAAAGGGCTGAAAAAAAGAAACCGGGGCGGCTAGGCCGCCCCGGTTTGCGTTGCTGCTTACTTCAAATGTTGCTTGATCGCTTGAGCAGCCTGGTCCATCGCGCTGCGGGTACCAGGCACTTGGCCCAGTACGTTGAGCAGGCCGAAGTCGTGGATCATGCCGTTGTAGCGCACGGCCGTCACCGGCACGCCGGCGGCATCCAGCTTGCGAGCGTAGGCTTCGCCTTCGTCGCGCAGCACGTCCATTTCGGCGGTCTGTACCAGTGCTGGTGGCAAGCCTTTCAGCTGATCCAGGCTGGCGCGCAGTGGCGAGGCGTGGATGTCGTTACGCTGTTTCGGGTCGGTGGTGTAGTTGTCCCAGAACCACTGCATCATGTTGCGGGTCAGGAAGTGATCTTCAGCGAACTGGTTGTACGAGCTGTTGTTGAAGTTGGCATCGGTCACCGGCCACAGCAGGGCCTGGAAGCGCAACTTCGGCGTACCGGCCTCTTTGGCCTTGATCGCGACCACTGCGGCCATGTTGCCACCGACGCTGTTGCCTACCACGGCCAGGCGGCTGCCATCGACGCCGATCTGCTTGCCGTTCTCGGCGACCCAGCGGGTAGCGGCGTAAGCTTGGTTGATGGCGGTGGGGAACTTGGCTTCCGGCGACGGGGTGTAGTCGACGTAGACCGCTGCGGCACCGGAACCGACCACCAGGTCGTGGATCAGGCGTTCGTGGGTTGGGTAGTCACCCAATACCCAGCCACCGCCGTGGAAGAACATGAACACCGGCAGTTCGCCTTTCGCGCCTTGAGGGCGTACCACGCGGATCTCCAGGGCCTGGCCGTCGACCTGAATGGTGCGGCGCTCGACCTGAATACCGGATACATCCACTTTCACGCTGGCCTGGGCGCCGGTAAGCACGGCGCGGGCGTCTTTCGGTGCGAGGGTTTCCAGCGGCTTGCCGCCACCGGCGGCCAGGGCCTGCAGGAAGCCCTGGGTGGTGGTTTCTACGCCGGGGCTACCGGCGGCAAAGGCGCTGTTTACGGCAAGGGCCAGCAGGCCGGCGGCAGTGAGGGTGCGGGACAGTTTCATATTCAAGCTCCAGGGACAATGACTGATGATCAGTTCTGATTGTTGTTAAAAGCGGGGCGAATATAGCTGAACTTCTGCACCTGGCCATCACTATCACGGTAGGTCACAGTGGCGGTATTGACATGGCTGCTGGTGGCCTTGGTGTCTACCGAAATCACCTGGTCGATGTCCAGGTCCATGCCGTACTGGTACGGGGTAACGGACTGTGCGAAGACGCTGACGCTGGTGCCGAGAGTGAGGGTGGCGATGGCGATGGCTTTGCTGAAGGTCATGATCATTCTCCGGTATCGTTGGGGAGTGGTGTCAGCGACTGTCGCTGCTTGAGATGTATATTGCGCGATAATATTTAGTGCGCAAAATATAATTCCGCTATCGGAGCGATTGACGCAGTGCATCGTCGCTTCAGGACCCCGGCCGGTATTGCAGTGCTTCAGCCAGGTGCAGGCGTGCGATTGTTTCGGTCCGCTCCAGATCCGCCAGGGTCCGGGCTACCTTCAGCAGCCTGTGCGCGGCCCGCAAGGACAGGTTCAGGCGTTCGCACGCTGCCTCCAGCCAAGCTTGGTCTTCGGCCAGCAAGGTGCAATGACGGCGCAGCCCGTTGAGGTCGAGGAAGGCATTGGCACAGCCCTGGCGGCGCTGTTGCAGCGCGCGCCTCGGCCACCACCGCAGCGACGCTGGCGCTGCTTTCGCCACTGGGCTGGTGGGTGAGCAGGGTGCTTTCGCGGGCGACGGTGAGGTGCAGGTCGATGCGGTCCAGCAGCGGGCCGGACAACTTGTTGCGGTAGCGCTGGACCTGCTCGGTGTTGCACCGACAGCGCGCCGAGGGGTCGCCCAGGTAGCCGCAGGGGCAGGGGTTCATGGCGGCCACCAGTTGAAAGTGCGCGGGAAAGCGCACCTTGTCCTTGGCCCTCGCCACCACGATCTCGCCGGACTCCAGCGGCTCACGCAGTACCTCCAGCACGCGCCGCTCGAACTCCGGCAGTTCATCGAGAAATAGCACGCCGTGATGGGCCAGGGTGATTTCGCCGGGTTGTGGGCGGCTGCCACCGCCGACCAGGGCCGGCCCCGAGGCGGAATGGTGCGGGTGGCGGAATGGCCGCTGTGGCCAGCTGCTCAAGGGTGCATGGCCGCTCACCGACTGGATCGCCGCCACTTCCAGCGCCTCGCGCTCGTCCAGTGGTGGCAGCAAGCCCGGCAAGCGGCTGGCGAGCAGGGTCTTGCCGGTGCCGGGCGGGCCGGTGAACAGCAGGTTGTGCGCGCCGGCAGCCGCTACCAGCAGCGCTCGCTTGGCCGCCTGTTGGCCCTGTACTTCGCTGAGGTCGGGGTAGGGCCGGTTTTGCAGGAGCAGGCCGTTGGCCGAGTAGGGCGGCAGCGGCACTTGGCCATTGAGGTGCGCTACCAGTTCCAGCAGGTGCCCCACCGCATGCACTACCAGCCCGCTGGCCAGGCTGGCTTCCTCGGCGTTCTCGCGTGGTACCACCAGCGCCCGCCCCGCCTCGCGCGCTGCCAGCGCGGCGGGCAGTACGCCTTGCACCGGGCGTAGCGCGCCCGACAAGGCCAGTTCGCCCAGGCATTCGATATCGGTGAGCGGCGCAACCGGCACCTGGCCGTTGGCAGCCAGGATGCCCAGGGCGATCGCCAGGTCGTAGCGCCCACCGTCCTTGGGCAGGTCGGCGGGGGCGAGGTTTTGGGTGATGCGCCGTGCGGGGTATTCCAGGCCGGAGTTGACGATGGCGCTGCGCACCCGGTCCTTGCTTTCCTTGACCGTGGCCTCGGGAAGACCGACCAGGGTCAGGCTGGGCAGGCCGTTGGCCAGGTGGGTTTCGACGCTGACAGCAGGCGCTTGCACGCCCACCTGGGCGCGGCTGTGGACAAGGGCGAGGGACATGGACACTCCGTGATCGCTGGCAAAGGCCGCTTCCTGCGGCCCGGCAAGGATAGCCAACGCGAGTGGGGTGCCCGGGTGGAAAGTGCGTCGGTATTTGTCCGCCTGCACCTTGGGTCAGGTGCAGGCGTTTGGGGTCAGGGCCTCGCGCCCAGGATGATGTGCGAGGCCTTGATCAGCGCGGTGGCCTTCACGCCTGGCGCCAGGCCCAGCTCGCTCACCGCTTCGCGGGTGACGATGGAGAATACTTCGGTACCGCCGGCCAGCTTAAGCACCACTTCGGCATTGACCGCGCCATCGCCCACGCGTACCACTTCGCCTTCGAGCGCATTGCGTGCCGACAAGCGATACCCGGCAGCATCGGTCATCAATACCACCCAAGGCGCCTTGACCAGCGCCACGGCTTGCTTGCCGACATTGATGCCCAGGTTATGCAGGCTGGCCATGGTAACCACCGCCACCAGTTTCTCGCCGCCGGGCAAGGTCACTTCGACCTCGGCATTCACCGCGCCTGGCTGGACCGCGCTGACGGTGCCTTCGAATACATTGCGTGCACTGACTTTCATGGGTAACGCTCCGTGTATTTACTGTTGTTCAGGGGCTGTTGGCGCCATCCGTGCTTCCAGCTCGGCGACTTGCTTCTCCAGGGCCTCGAGGCGTGCGCGAGTGCGCGCCAGTACTACCATCTGGCTGTCGAATTCATCGCGGCTGACCAGGTCCAGCTTGCTGAAGGCACCTTGCATCAGCACTTTGAACTGGCTTTCGAGTTCGGCGCGCGGTTGCACGGTATCGCCGCTGAACAGGCGAGAGGCTTGGTCGCTCAGGGCGTCGAGGAAGGCTTTGGGCGCGAGCATGGGCGGCTTTTTCCGTGGGTCATGAAAGGGCCGCAGTGTAGCACGCCGATCGACGGGCCCCGGTGCGGCCCTTGGCTGCACACTTTTTGAGCGGGGTCAGGGTGCACTGAGCACCAAAACTGTGCACGTTTCCATTACTGGCTACTGGCCAATCCCGACAAAAGCGCGCAACTACTTGTTTTTCGGCGGCTTAAGCGACCTGGCAAGGTTTCTGCAAAGACCATCGCGAGCCATGCACTGATGCAGTCCCTTGAGACCAGGCAGTGCGCAGGCCGAGCCGTATGGCCCTTCGCCGCAGGAAGTAGAAGGTGAAGGGAATGGAACCGACGACGCGTTACAAAGCCAGGCGCTGCGCTTAGACTTGAGACGGGTTTGTTTTCCTGGGGCAAGTCCACCAAATCGGGAGAGAGTTTCATGAAGCTAGTCACTGCCATCATCAAGCCGTTCAAGCTGGACGACGTGCGCGAGTCGCTGTCGGATATCGGCGTGCAGGGCATCACCGTGACCGAGGTCAAGGGCTTCGGCCGTCAGAAGGGCCACACCGAGCTGTACCGTGGCGCCGAATACGTCGTCGACTTCCTGCCCAAGGTGAAGATCGATGTCGCCATCGCGGACGACAAGCTCGACGCCGTGATCGACGCCATCACCAAGGCTGCCAACACCGGCAAGATCGGTGACGGCAAGATCTTCGTGGTCAATCTGGAGCAGGCGATCCGCATCCGTACCGGCGAAACCGATACCGACGCGATCTAAGAAAAAGCCTCACCAAACCCAACGCGCCCCAGGAGAAAACAACATGACTCTGCGTAAGATCGCAGGGCTCGGAGCCCTTTTGTCCCTCGTAATGCCCGGCCTTGCCCTGGCAGAGGAAGCCGCTGCCCCCGTGCTGAACTCCGGCGACACCGCCTGGATGCTCACCGCGACGGCACTGGTGCTGTTCATGACCATCCCGGGCCTTGCCCTGTTCTACGGCGGCATGGTGCGTTCCAAGAACGTCCTGTCGGTGATGATGCAGTGCTTCGCCATCACTGGCCTTATCAGCATCCTGTGGGTCGTCTACGGCTATAGCATGGCCTTCGACACCACCGGTATGGAGAAGGGCGTCCTCAACTTCAGTTCCTTCGTCGGCGGCTTCTCCAAGGCCTTCCTCAGCGGCGTCACGCCGTCTGGCCTGACCTCGGCCGCTGCGCTGTTCCCGGAAGCGGTGTTCATCGTCTTCCAGATGACCTTCGCCATCATCACCCCTGCGCTGATCGTCGGTGCCTTCGCCGAGCGCATGAAGTTCTCCGCCATGCTGATCTTCATGGCCATCTGGTTCACCCTGGTCTATGCGCCGATCGCGCACATGGTCTGGAGCGGTGACGGTGCGCTGATGTGGGATTGGGGCGTACTGGACTTCGCCGGCGGCACCGTGGTGCACATCAACGCCGGTGTGGCTGGCCTGGTAGCGTGCCTGGTCCTGGGCAAGCGCAAAGGCTACCCAACCACCCCGATGGCGCCGCACAACCTGGGCTACACCCTGATCGGCGCAGCCATGCTGTGGGTCGGCTGGTTCGGCTTCAACGCAGGCTCCGCCGCGGCTGCCAACGGCACTGCCGGCATGGCCATGCTGGTCACCCAGATCGCCACCGCTGCCGCCGCACTGGGCTGGATGTTCGCCGAGTGGATCGGCCACGGCAAACCAAGCGCCCTGGGCATCGCCTCTGGCGTGGTTGCCGGCCTGGTCGCCATCACCCCGGCTGCTGGCACCGTCGGCCCGATGGGCGCACTGGTGATCGGCCTGGCTTCGGGTGTGATCTGCTACTTCTGCGCCACCAGCCTCAAGCGCAAGCTTGGCTATGACGACTCGCTCGACGCCTTCGGCGTGCACGGCATCGGCGGTATCGTTGGCGCACTGCTCACCGGCGTGTTCGCAGCCCCTGTCCTGGGTGGCTTCGGCACCGTCGAAGACATCGGCGCACAGGTGTGGGTACAGGCCAAGGGCGTGATCTTCACCGTCGTCTACACCGGTATTGTCACCTACGTGATCCTCAAGGTGCTGGATATGGTGATGGGCCTGCGGGTCAGCGATGAAGAAGAGTCGGTCGGCCTCGACCTGGCTCAGCACAACGAGCGTGGTTACAACCTGTAATCAAGCCGGAGCGACAAAAAATGCCCAGCCTTTGCTGGGCATTTTTTTGCCTGCCGGAAAAGTCGCGAAAGCTGCAAATTCGACTTTTTTCCAGGTGTTTTCCAGGGGGCAAACGGTTAATCCGGCACGTTCGCGTTGTATGCAGAAAACTTACAGTGCTATGGGTGTTTGTGGTGCTTTGCTTTTTTCGCGAGCGCGCTAGAATGCGCGCCGAAGGGTGTTTGACAAGCCGTCCGCACACTTCGCTACCCTTTGCTAGGCTTGCCAGTAGCGTAACGCCAGCAGCGGTGGCCAAAAAAGATTTCGTCAGGCCCAGCCAGCAGCGAGGGCCTGCAGGGTGAAGGGCTCCCACCAGGAGTCGGGCAACCCAGGGCAGTGGCCAACCCACGGCCAGTTGAATTTTCACCAGAAGCCGCCGGTCTACGGCTGCACTGGTCTATAACTAACCTGCTTTTCGCAAGTCATGAGGTAGAACATGAGCGACGACGATCTGGAAAACGACGACCTTGAAGTAGGCGACGAAGACGAGGGCGATGAGGGCCTGGAAGCTGCGGCTGACGACGGCGCCGAAGATGCCGGCGAGGACGACAGCCCGGCACCGGCTGCCAAGGGCAAGTCCAAGGCGGCGGTGGCGGTAGACGAAATGCCGAGCATGGAAGCCAAGCAGAAGGAGCGTGATGCCCTGGCCAAGGCGATGGAGGAATTCCTCTCGCGCGGCGGCAAGGTGCAGGAGGTCGAGGCCAATGTGGTCGCCGACCCGCCCAAGAAGCCGGACAACAAGTACGGCAGCCGCCCTATCTGAGTGGTTGAGTACAAAAAAGCCCGCCGTCGCTGCGGGCTTTTTTGTGGGCGCCGTTCGAAGGGCTCAGCGCCAGCGGGCCAGCACCTCGGGTAACTGTGACAGACGCTGTATCTCGGCATCCGGCGCCTGCTCGCCAGTCCAGGCCTTGGCCTGGGGGTTGAACCACACCGCGCGCAGCCCGGCGCGCTGGGCGCCGGCGATGTCGTCCCCGGGGTGGTCGCCGATATGTACTGCGGCATCGGCCTGGGCATCACCTTGGCGAAGGGCCTCCAGGAAGGGCGCCGGGTCTGGCTTGCCTATCCCTAAGTCCTCGGCGCACAGGGCGAAGCGGAAGTAGTCCGCCAGGCCTAGGCGACGCACGTCGGCATTGCCGTTGGTAACCACGCCTAGGGTGTAGTGGTGGCGCAGGATCTCCAGCACCGGCTGCACCTCGGGGAACACCTCCACCTGGTGCCGAGCGTGCAGGAACACTTCGAAACCTTCATTGGCCAGCGCCTGGGCGTGCTGCTTGCTGTAGCCGACTTCCTCCAGGGCGTGGAACAGCACGCGGCGACGCAGCGCGCTGATGCGGTGCTTCAGGCCTGGTTCGGCCTGCACCAGGCGCTCGCGGATGCCGTACAGGTGCTCGACCGGCACACCGCCCAGGCTCGGGGCGTTGGCTGCGAGCCAGTCACGCAGGACGGTTTCTGCGCTGGCGATCACCGGCGCGGTATCCCACAGGGTGTCGTCCAGGTCGAAGGTAATCAGCTTGATGCTCATCTATTCGGTGCCCTTGCTGCGTTTGGCCCGGGGGTGGGCGCTGTCGTAGACCGCGGCCAGGTGCTGGAAGTCCAGGTGGGTGTAGATTTGCGTGGTGCTGATGTCGGCATGGCCGAGCATTTCCTGCACCGCGCGCAGGTCCTGGGACGACTCCAGCAGGTGGCTGGCGAAAGAGTGGCGAAGCATGTGCGGGTGCAGGTGCTGGCCCAGCTCGCGCTCGCCAGCGGCCTTGACCCGCAGCTGGATAGCACGTGGGCCGAGGCGCTTGCCTTGGCGCGAAAGGAACACCGCGTTGTCGCGCGGCGCGCTGATGCCGCGCACCTTCAGCCAGGCCTGCAAGGCCTCGCGGGCCTTGCGCCCAACAGGCAGCACGCGGGTCTTGCTGCCCTTGCCTTGCACCTGCACCAGCCCACCCGCGAGGTCGAGCTGTTCCAGGTCGAGGTTGGTCAGCTCCGACAGGCGCAGGCCCGAGGAGTAGAACAGCTCGAGGATGGCCTGGTCGCGGCGGGCGATGAAATCGTCGTCGACGCCGCCGTCCAGCAGTTGCAGTGCGCGGTCGGTGTCCAGCACCTTGGGCAGGCGGCGCTCGCCCTTGGGTGGGCTCAGGCCATTGGCCGGGTCGTGGCTGCACTGGCCTTCGCGGTTGAGGTAGCGGTACAGGCCGCGCACCGCCGAGAGCAGGCGCGCCAGGCTGCGCGACGACTGGCCGTGGTGGTGCTGGCGCGCCACCAGCTGGCGCAGTTGCTGGACCTGCAACGTGGCCCAGCCCGTGATGCCCTGGGCGTTGCAGAATTCGATGACCTTCTCCAGGTCGCGGCGGTAGGCCAGCAGGGTGTGGTCGGACACCTGGCGCTCATTGCGCAGGTGCGCGCAATAAGCTTCCAGCTGGCGTTCCATCAGCGCACCGAACGCAGGGTCTGGGTCAGGCGAGGGACGACGCGGCCCAGGACTTCGGCGATATAGCCGAGGAACAGGGTGCCGACGCTGCTCTTGTAGTGCTGCGGGTCACGGCTGCCTATGGCCAGCACGCCGTGCAGGCCCTGGTGCTCCAGCGAGGCGACGGCACTGGAGCCCACCTCCTGGTGTTCGTCGCCGAACAGGAACACCAGCTCGTGTTCGCGCAGGTTGCCGCTGACGGTCTTGCCGCTGCCCAGCAGGCCGCCGATGGCCTGTTGCGCTTCGGCATTGCTGACCCAGCGGCCAACCGGTGCGGCATTGTCGCCGAACAGGACCAGGCTGACGAACGGTACCTGGAACTCTTGGCGCAGGCTGTCTTCCACCGCCATCACCACCTCTTCCAGGGTGCTCGCATCGAGCAGGTCGAGGATCAGCCGGCGGGTCTTGTCGAACAGCCGGTCGTTGTCCCTGGCGACGTCCATCAACTGCGAGAGGCGGTGGCGCATCTCGATGTTGCGCTCGCGCAGCAGCTGGAGCTGGCGTTCCACCAGCGACACGCTGTCGCCGCGTTGGTGTGGGATGCGCTGCTCGATCAGCAGCTCGTCATGTTCGGCGAAGAAGGTCGGGCGTGCGCGCAGGTAGGCGACCACCGCCTCTTCGTCGAGGTCGGTGGCGTGCTGGGGTAGAGCCTGTGGCTGATCGGTCATGGCGGTTACTCGCTTAGAGACGAACCTGTCCTTCGTAGACGCGTACGGCGGGGCCGGTCATCAATACTGGCTTGCCAGGGCCGCCCCATTCGATGCTCAGGCGGCCACCGGGCAGGTCGATGGCTACCGGCGAGTCCATCCAGCCTTGGCTGATGGCCGCCACGGCAGCGGCGCAGGCGCCGGTGCCGCAGGCCAGAGTCTCGCCAGCGCCACGCTCCCACACTCGCAGGTTGGCGCGATGGCGGTCGATCACCTGGAGGAAGCCGGCGTTGACCCGCTGCGGGAAGCGCGGGTGATGCTCGATCTTCGGGCCCAGCTGGTGCACCGGGGCCGTTTGCACATCATCGACGCGCAGCACCGAGTGCGGGTTGCCCATGGACACGGCGGCGATCGGGTAGACCTGGCCGTCGACTTCCAGGTCGTAGCTGCACGCCTGCTCGTCGGCGACGAAGGGGATTTCGGCCGGCACGAAGCGCGGTGGGCCCATGTCGACGCAGACCTGGCCGTCATTCTGCACGTCCAGCACGATGACGCCGCTCTTGGTCTCCACGCGGATGCGCTTCTTCGCGGTCAGGCGCTTGTCCAGCACGAAGCGCGCGAAGCAGCGCGCGCCGTTGCCGCACTGCTCCACTTCCGAGCCATCGGCGTTGAAGATGCGGTAGCGGAAGTCCACTTCCGGGTTGTTCGGCGCCTCGACGATCAGCAGCTGGTCGAAGCCGATGCCGGTGTGGCGGTCACCCCATTGCTTGGCATGCTTGGGCTGGATGTGCGCGTGCTGGCTGACCAGGTCGAGGACCATGAAGTCGTTGCCCAGCCCGTGCATCTTGGTGAAACGCAGCAGCATGGGTTCACTCCGGCAGCAGGCTTTCGCCGGCGAACAGTTCGGCAATGGTTTCGCGACGGCGTACTTCGAAGGCCTGGTCGCCATCGACCAGCACTTCGGCGCAGCGGCCACGGGTGTTGTAGTTCGAGCTCATGACAAAACCATAGGCGCCCGCGGACTGCACGGCCAGCAGGTCACCCTCGGCCAGGTTCAGCTCGCGCTCCTTGGCCAGGAAGTCGCCGGTCTCGCAGATCGGCCCGACCAGGTCGTAGGTGCGGCCTTGGCCTTCACGTGGCTTGACCGCGCTGACTCCCATCCAGGCCTGGTACAGGGCTGGGCGGATCAGGTCGTTCATGGCCGCATCGATGATGGCGAAGTCCTTGTGCTCGGTGTGCTTGAGGTATTCCACGCGGGTCAGCAGCACGCCAGCGTTGGCCACGATATAGCGGCCGGGCTCGAACACCAGAGCCAGGTCACGGCTGCCCACGCGCTCGCGGATGGCCTTGATGTAGTCGGCCACCAGCGGCGGTTGTTCGTCGCGATAGCGCACGCCGACACCTCCGCCGAGGTCCAGGTGGCGCAGGTGGATACCGCAGTCGGCCAGGCGGTCGACCAGGTCCAGCAGGCGGTCGAGGGCATCGAGGAACGGGTCGACGGTGGTCAGTTGCGAGCCGATGTGGCAGTCGACGCCCACGACGTCCAGGTTCGGCAGCTGCGCGGCGCGTACGTAGATGGCTTCGGCATCGGCGATGGCGATGCCGAACTTGTTTTCTTTCAGGCCCGTGGAGATATACGGGTGGGTACCGGCATCGACGTCCGGGTTCACACGCAGCGAGACCGGGGCCACTTTGCCCATCTCGGCGGCTACCACTTGCAGGCGCTCCAGCTCGTCGGTGGACTCGACGTTGAAGCAGTGCACACCCACTTCCAGGGCGCGGCGCATGTCTTCGCGGGTCTTGCCGACGCCGGAGAACACCACGCGGTCGGCGCGGCCACCGGCAGCCAGTACCCGCTCCAGCTCACCGCCGGAAACGATGTCGAAGCCTGCGCCCAGGCGCGCCAGGACGTTCAGCACGCCCAGGTTGGAGTTGGCCTTGACGGCGAAGCACACCAGGCTTTCAGTGCCTTCGAGGGCATCGGCGTAGCTGCGGTACTGGGCCTCGATGTGGGCGCGCGAGTACACGTAGGTCGGGGTGCCGAAGCGCTCGGCAATGGCCGACAGGGCCACGCCTTCCGCGAACAGTTCACCGTCGCGGTAGTTGAATGCATCCATGGGATTTCCTTACTGCGCTGGCGACTGCTCGGGCTCGTCTTGCGCCGGCGCGGGCTGCGCGGCCGGTTGAGCGTGCTGGTGCTGGTGTTGCGACGACTTGCGGGCTTTGCCGTCCTTGCCATCTTCAGGCAGGTACAGGGGGCCTTTCTGACCGCAGGCCGAAACGAGGCAGGCAACCGCGACCAGCGCCGCGAAGGAGGAAATCAGGCGCTTCATTGGGGTGAAATCCTTTGAAATATGCAGTATTGCGCCCGAGTATACCGAGCGACCGGCAGCTTGCCTATGCAAGGGGCGGCCCGCCCGGCGGGGCGCGAGGGTCTATCCTGAAGTACGCATGCCCGCCCCGTCGTAACCTTTGCATTCAACGCCAAGCGTCCGTATCGTGCCCGGCTTGCGTGTGTGCAGCCAATTTCGAGGTTCCTGCAATGAGTTTGAGCGAAGCGCGTTTCCATGATCTGGTCGATACCACCCAGCAGGCACTGGAAGACCTGTTCGACGAGAGCGGCCTTGACCTGGACATGGAGAACTCCGCCGGTGTGCTGACCGTCAAGTTCGACAACGGCAGCCAACTGATCTTCAGCCGCCAGGAGCCCCTGCGCCAGCTGTGGCTGGCCGACCGTTCGGGCGGTTTCCACTTCGACTACGACGACGAGTCGGGCAAGTGGGTGTGCGAGAAAAGCGAGGAGTTGCTGGGCGAGATGCTGGAACGGATCGTCTGGGAACGTGCAGGCGAAAAGCTGGATTTCGACGAGATCTGAGATGAGCGAGCAACCTCGGCCGGCCAAGCCGCTGTACAGCAATGTCAGCCCGGCGGTGCCCTCACCTTGTATCAGCGTGTGTCGCCTCGATGAGCACAAGGTGTGCACCGGCTGCTTTCGCCATGTCGAGCATATTCGCGAGTGGCGTGCCGCCGACGACCAGCGGCGTAGGCAGATCTGCGTTGAGGCACAGGCGCTGAGGGCCTCGATGCCACAGGCTTGAGTATTTGCCCGGCTGTGTTAGTGTCGGTTGGCCTCGGCATCGCCGAAAGCATTCGCAAACCCCGCCCTTGGGCGGGGTTTTGCTTTATCTAACGCCGGAAAATCGTTTGCTGAATGGAGTCTGCCGAATCATGAGCGCCAAGCCTTCCCTCACTCTTACTCGCCTGGACGTGCAGCGCCTCGAGCGCCTGCTCGACAGCCTCGACGAGAACACCCCCGGCGTGCTCGCGCTGCAAGGCGAGCTTGACCGCGCCGAGCAGGTGGTGGGGCACGAGGAGGTGCCAGCCGGCGTGGTCACCATGAATTCGCGGGTGCATTGTCGGGAAGAGGCCAGCGGCAAGGACTACCACCTGACCTTGGTCTACCCGAAGGATGCGGGGAGCGAGGGTAGTGTCTCGATTCTTGCGCCGATCGGGTGCGCGTTGCTGGGGCTGTCGGTGGGGGATCAGATCGACTGGCCGGCGCCGGGGGGCAAGACGCTCAAGCTCAAGTTGCTGGATGTGGAATACCAGCCGGAGGCAGCGGGGGATTTCGAGCTGTGAAGCCCGCAGGTGGTTGCGCAGGTCAAGGCTCCAAGGTCGCCTGCAACTGCTCCAGCCCTTCGTTCAGCGCCTGCTCCAGCTCGCGCTTGTAGCGCAGGTAGCGCACCGTCGAGCCGCGCTCGTCGCCGAGCACTTCGGACAGGTCCAGGTCGGTGATGTAGCAGCGGTAGCTGTCGGCACCGCTGCGCTGATGCAGGATCTGCCGGGCGACCACCGCGTACAACTGGTCGCCATGCTCCAGCTCGGAAAACTCCAGTTGGTCGCAATACAGGGTGACGTGCACCTCGTCCCCTGCGCCCGCCTGCACGATCGCCTGTACTTCGTAGTACGGCTGGTCGCCATCGATCAGCGGCGTCGGCCGCGCCTCGAGGCTGCGCGCCTTGCCTGGGCCGCTGGGTAACAGCTGGTAATAGAGAATTTCGGGCGAGGCCTGTTGCAGGCTGTCCAGCGGTAACTGCGCATCGTGGCGTACCAGTACCGATTGCAGGAAGCGTTGCAGCGGCAGCAGCAGGTGGGCTTCGTCATGCAGCGGCAGGCGCTGTTGCCACAGCGCGTTGTATTCATCCAGCACGTAGAGGTCGGCCCAGCCGTCGAAGAGTCGATAGAACACTTGAATGCACTGTGGCTGGCCGTGCCCCAGCACCAGTGGTAGGTCGTGGTCCTGCAAGGCGTTGCTGTCCAGGTACAGGGGGCTGTACTGGCTACGCTCCTCACCCAGGTGCTCGAGCACCGCCGCGTGGCCCTCGAGGGTAACCAGGCCGACCTGGCCAGCCAGTAGCTCCAGCACGTGGGTGTGCTGTGCTACCTGCAGCAGGTAGCGGTGTTTCAGGCCCTGATCGAGCAGCAGTTGCAGCGTGTCGACGATGTCCTCGACGCGCTGGGCGATGGCCTGTGCACGGCTTTGGCAGAAGCAGCGCACCCGAACGCGCGGGCGGTGGGTGCTTTGGCCGAGGCTGTTGAGGAAGTCGCGCAGGTAGCGCGGCAGTGCATGGTCGCCGTCGTAGCGCTGCACCAGCACTTCGTTCCAGCTGTTGAGGGTGACCTGGTCGAGGGTCAGCACCAGGTTATCGCGCACCCCGGCGTAGCTCAGCGAGTCGGTGCGTTCGGTGGTCATCAGGATGTTCAGGTCGCGGTGGTGGCGCAGCGGGTCGAGGCCTACGTTGACCAGCAGCAGGATCTCGTCGGCCACGCTCGGTTGCAGCAGGCGCACCTCACTGACCGTTCCCAGCGGCAAGGGGATGCTCTGCTGCAAGCTACCCAGCAGGTTGAACAGCTCGAACTCGGTCAGGTCGCTGACCCCGGGGTGCAGGGCCAGGCGCGTGCTGCTGTCGATCACCCCGTTGCGGTGCGCCCAGGCCAGCAGCTCGAGCAGTTCGCGGCTGCGCTTGATCGGGCTGAAGTTCTCCCATTCATGAACCCCAAGGTTGCCGTTGTACAGCCCCCAATGGTGGGTGCCGGGTTCCTTGCGGTTTGGCGACTGCACCAGGGTGACGGTGTCTTCGGCCACGTCCGGGGCAATGCCTGGGTTGATCACTTCGATCTTGCTTGCCCGGCGCTCGAAAGCGGCGTACAGGCGCCGGCCCAGTACATTGAGGTCGCGCTGGTCGGCGCGGCTGCTGGCGTTCTGGTTGCGGGCGAACTGGCTCAGGAAGCGGTAGCTGTGGTTGAGCTCGGCCACCAGCTCGCGGCGCTCCACGGCCACCTGGCGCACCTTCCACTGGCTGCGGCTGTCGAGCAGGGCCAGTTGGCGATCGTCCCAGCCCCATTCCTGGGTCAGGCGCTCCAGCAAGTCGCGCTGCCAGCCAGCGCTGCGCGAGCGACCCAGGTCGCTGAGCTTCTTGTTCACCTTCAGGTACAGGCTGCGGCGCACCAGCTCCAGGCGCGCCGTTTCGCCGCGCCGTTGCAAGTACTGCTCGATACGCCGGTACACCATCACGTAAGGGTCGAGTTCGTCGAGGTCCAGGCGGTTGGCGAACACCGCACGCTTGTAGTCCAGGCTGAGGCAGCGTACCTGGGGGTGTTCGCTGGCGTAGACCTCGGTTAGCAGCAGCTTGAGCAGCGACTTGTAGGGCGAGTCGATGCCCTTGAACAGCTGCCACAGCCCTGCACCGACGAATTCGCCGGGCGGAATATGAGCGAGGTGGCCGAGGTCGAGGGCGTCGCTGCTGCGAATGAACCGTTTGCTCAGCAGTGTCTGGGTATAGGCCTGGTAGTTGTGCTCTTCGTACACGGGCACCAGCCACCACAGTGGTGTGCGTCCGGCCAGCCAGATCGCTGTGCGATAGAACTCGTCGAGCAGCAGGAAATGCTGGGTAGTGCCGCAATCGTCGGAGCTGAGCTGGCCGTCGCGCTCGCCCTGCACGAACCCCTGTGGTTCGATCAGGAAGAAATGCGCCTCGGTCCCCAGGCTGGCGGCCCAGGCTTCCAGCAGCTGGCATTTGCGGCGCAGCTCGGCCCTTGCCGTTTCGCTCAGGCCCGGCGCGTGGCACACCCACAGGTCCATGTCGCTCTGCTCGGCCTGGGCCAGGGTGCCGAGGCTGCCGATCAGGAACAGGCCATGGATCGGCCTGGGCGTGTTGCCGTGGCGTGCCTTGTAGGTGAACGAGCGGGTCAGGCGCTGGGCCTCGGCCAGCAGCTCGGCATCGGGCTCGTAGTTCGATACGCCGGCCGGGGTGGCACCCGAGACGTAGCCAGGCAGTAGCGGATGGTTGACGTGGAAGAACAGTGGCAGCAGCGTCAGCACCTGCTGCTGGCGGCTGGACAGCCCCTCCATGGCCCGCGCCATGCGTCCCTGGTTCAGGCGCAGAAAACGTTTGCGCAAGGTCGCCAGTACCTTGCGGTCGATGCCTTCGTCCAGGTCGGGGCGGATTTCATGGGGGTGGTTCATGGGGTGCTCGGGCAGGCCAGGGGCGCACTGGCGAGTTTAGCCTGAGTGATGAGGGCGGATAAGAGGGGAGTGGCATTTTGACGTCATTTTTCCAACGTCGTGCTTGGGGCGCAGTGCGCCCCTTCGCGAAGGTATGCCTGGGGTATCAGGCCGGCTGCGGCGTTTTCAGGATGGTCAACAGCTGCTGCACGCTCTGCGCGGCATCCAGCCCGAGGCTGGTGAGATAACCGCCGTCGGGCTGGTCGGTCAGCTGCTTTTCATGCAGGCGCTTGGCTGCGGCGATCAAGGCAGGCGAGGCATTGCTGTGAACCTTGATGCCTTCCTGGTGGGTGTCGAGGTTGAACTGGGCGAGCAGTTCCAGTTCGGCGATCAGTTCGGGGGTGAACGGCATGGGCAGACTCCTGACTTCCAGACAAGGATGGAAGTCAGGAGTGTAGTCAGGCTTCGTCGTCGCCGCCTTGATTTGCCTCAGGTGGCAATTCGGGCAGTGCGCGCAGGGCGTTCTCGTACCACTCGCCGTTGAACGGGCGGTCTTCGCTGAGCATGGCGTCGATCTCGATGGCCAGCACGTGGGCCATCAGGTTGAGGATGTCCTCACGCTCGTAGCCGACCAGCGTCAGCTTGTTGAAGGTGGCTTTGGCGGCAGGCGGCTCGCCATTTTCGATCTGGTTCTCGATGGCCTGGGTCAGGGTCGCCTCGGCGAAGGCTTCATCGTCGTCGTTGTCGATCTCGTCGTGCTCGCTCATGGCGTCGCTCCTGGGGTAGGGCGCACAGTGTGCCATGCCTGCGGTGGCAATGCCTGGTCATCGACAGGGTGGATGTCACTGGCGAAGGGGCGTGCTGGGGGCTATAACAGCCGGGCCATCCCCACACGGCCTGGAGGCTGTTACACATGCTCAAGCTTCATGGATTCGCGGTCAGCAACTACTACAACATGGTCAAGCTGGCGTTGCTGGAAAAGGGCCTGCCCTTCGAGGAGGTGCCGTTCTTCGCCGGGCAGACGCCTCAGGCCCTGGCCATCAGCCCACGCGGCAAGGTGCCGGTATTGCAGACCGAGGACGGCCACTACCTGAGCGAGACCTGTGTGATCCTCGAGTACATCGAGCAGACCCAGCCTGGCAAGCCGCTGCTGCCGGCCGACCCTTACGAGCGGGCCAAGGTGCGTGAGCTGCTCAAGGAGGTGGAGCTGTACATCGAGCTGCCGGCGCGTACCTGCTACGCGGAGGCATTCTTCGACACGGCGGTGGAGCCGCTGGTCAAGGAAAAAGCGCGTGCCGACCTGCTGGCGGGCTTCGCCACCCTGAAGCGCAATGGCCGCTTCGCGCCTTACCTGGCGGGTGAACAGCTGACCCTTGCCGACCTGATGTTCTGCTTCTCGGTCGACCTGGCCTGGGCGGTGGGCAAGAAGGTGCTGAACCTCGACTTCCTGGCGGACTTCCCGCAGGCGAAGGCGTTGCTGGAGTTGCTGGGGGAGAACCCGAACATGGCGCGCATCGTGGCCGACAAAGAGGCGCAGATGCCGATGTTCATGGAGATGGTGCGCAACAAGCGCTGATAGGAAGAGGGGCCGCTGTGCGGCCCATTCGCGGGACAAGCCCGCTCCTACAGGATCGTGTAGCCTTCGAGGGCGACGCCGTGTCTGTGGGAGCGGGCTTGTCCCGCGATTGCTTTCAGCGCGAAGCCAGCAACGCCTGCCCGCGCGCCACTGCCGCGCGCACTTGCGCAGGAGCGGTACCACCGATGTGGTTACGGGCGTTCACAGAACCTTCCAGGGTGAGCACGGCGAACACGTCCTGCTCGATCTGGTCGCTGAACTGGCGCAGTTCGTCCAGGCTCATCTCGGCCAGGTCCTTGCCGGTGTCCACGCCGTACTTCACCGCGTGGCCGACGATTTCATGGCAGTCGCGGAACGGCAGGCCGCGGCGTACCAAGTAGTCGGCAAGGTCGGTGGCGGTGGAGAAACCACGCAGGGCCGCTTCGCGCATGATGGCGTGCTTGGGCTTGATCGCCGGGATCATGTCGGCGAAGGCGCGCAGCGAGTCGCGCAGGGTGTCGGCGGCGTCGAACAGCGGCTCCTTGTCTTCCTGGTTGTCCTTGTTGTAGGCCAGCGGCTGGCCTTTCATCAGGGTCAGCAGGCCGGTCAGAGCGCCGAACACACGGCCGCTCTTGCCACGCACCAGCTCCGGTACGTCCGGGTTCTTTTTCTGCGGCATGATCGAGCTGCCGGTGCAGAACCGGTCGGGCAAGTCGATGAACTGGAACTGCGCGCTGGTCCACAGCACCAGCTCTTCGGAGAAGCGCGACAGGTGCATCATCGCCAGGCTCGCGGCGGCGCAGAATTCGATGGCGAAGTCACGGTCGGAAACGCCGTCCAGCGAGTTGCCTGCCACGGCCTCGAAGCCCAACAACTTGCAGGTGAGTTCGCGGTCGATCGGATAGGTGGTGCCAGCCAGCGCGGCGCTGCCCAGGGGCATGCGGTTGGTGCGCTTGCGACAGTCGACCAGGCGCTCGTAGTCGCGGCTGAGCATTTCGAACCAGGCCAGCAGGTGGTGGCCGAAGGTCACGGGCTGGGCGGTTTGCAGGTGGGTGAAGCCGGGCATGATGGTTTCGGCTTCGCGCTCGGCCTGCTCCAGCAGGCCCTTTTGCAGGCGGGTGATCTCGTCGAGGATCAGGTCGATCTCGTCGCGCAGCCACAGGCGAATGTCGGTGGCGACCTGGTCGTTGCGGCTACGGCCGGTGTGCAGCTTCTTGCCGGTGATGCCGATGCGGTCGGTCAGGCGTGCCTCGATGTTCATGTGCACGTCTTCGAGGTCGACGCGCCAGTCGAAGTTGCCCGCCTCGATTTCGCCCTGGATGGTGTTCAGGCCATCGACGATGGTGTCGCGCTCGGCGTCGCTGAGCACGCCGACCTGGGCCAGCATGCTGGCGTGGGCGATCGAACCCATGATGTCGTGGCGGTACAGGCGCTTGTCGAAGTCGACCGAAGCGGTGAAGCGGGCGACGAAGGCGTCGACCGGCTCACTGAAGCGGCCACCCCAGGACTGATTGGTCTTGTCGGTGCTCATGGATTCACTCGTAGCAGGCGTGAACGAAAAAAGTGGCGCCGATCATAGCAGGGTTGGGGCCGCCGCCGCAGGGCGCTGGTCGCCATAAACTGCCGAAAAACCCAGGGTATGGAGGGGTGTGACGATATTCAACGATTGAACGGCAGTGTTCCACGGACCGTCTACAGTTGGACAAAGGGCTGGCAGTGATTCTGTCAGGCCACTGAATCTTTGGCCTTCGCATGGGTCTGTAACGCTGACCGCGATAACGGTCGACCGACTCCTGTCTACGCTATATCCGTGCGAGACTCACTCAGGAATCCAGCACCATTATGAATGTCCTGATCGTTGATGATGAACCCCAAGCCCGCGAACGCCTGAGCCGCATGCTCGGCGAGCTGGAGGGCTATACCGTGCTGGAGCCCAGCGCCACCAATGGCGATGAGGCCCTGGTCCTGATCGAAAGCCTGAAGCCGGACGTGGTCCTGCTGGATATCGGCATGGCAGGCCTGGATGGCCTGCAGGTGGCTGCACGCCTTTGCGAGCGCGAGGCGGCGCCGGCCGTGGTGTTCTGCGTCGAGGACCAGGAGCAGCCCAAGTTCAAGGACAGCCCGCTGAGCCATGTGGCCAAGCCGGTCCAGCCCCAGGCCCTGCGCGATGCCCTGCGCAAGGCCGACAAGCCCAGCCGCGGCCTGCTGTCTGCGCTGACCAGCCCGGCGGGCGACAGCGGCACGGGGCCGCGCAGCCACATCAGTGCGCGAACGCGCAAGGGCATCGAGCTGATCCCTTTGCCCCAGGTCATCTACTTCATCGCCGACCACAAGTACGTGACCCTGCGCCATGAGGCTGGCGAGGTGTTGCTCGACGAGCCGCTCAAGGCGCTGGAGGACGAGTTCGGCGACCGCTTCGTGCGTATCCACCGCAACGCCCTGGTCGCCCGCGAGCGCATCGAGCGCCTGCAACGTACGCCGCTCGGGCATTTCCAGTTGTTCCTCAAAGGGCTTGAAGGCGATGCCCTGACCGTCAGCCGGCGGCATGTGGCGGGGGTGCGCAAGATGATGCAGGCGCTCTGAGGCTGGGGCTTGCACGAAGCCTTGACCCAAGCCTGCTGGTAATGCTGCCGTAGCTGTTATCATCGGCGGCATTTCTCTGCTTCGGGGCGTTTCATGTCCACTCGCGAAATCCGCATTGCCACCCGTAAAAGTGCCTTGGCCTTGTGGCAGGCCGAACACGTCAAGGCGCGCCTTGAGCAGGCCCATCCGGGCCTGGTCGTGACCCTGGTGCCGATGGTCAGCCGTGGCGACAAGCTGCTCGATGCGCCGCTGGCGAAAATCGGTGGCAAGGGCCTGTTCGTCAAGGAACTGGAAACCGCCCTGCTGGAGCACGAAGCCGACATCGCCGTGCACTCGATGAAGGACGTGCCCATGGACTTCCCCGAAGGCCTGGGCCTGTACTGCATCTGCGAGCGCGAAGACCCGCGCGATGCCTTTGTCTCCAACCGCTTTGCCAGCCTCGATGCCTTGCCGGCGGGCAGCGTCGTCGGCACCTCCAGCCTTCGGCGCCAGGCGCAGTTGCTGGCGCGCCGCCCAGACCTGGAAATTCGTTTCCTGCGCGGCAACGTCAACACCCGCCTGGCCAAGCTCGATGCCGGCGAGTACGACGCTATTATCCTTGCGGCGGCCGGCCTGATTCGCCTTGGCTTCGAACAGCGCATCACCTCCAGCATCAGCGTCGAGGACAGCCTGCCAGCCGGTGGGCAGGGCGCCGTGGGTATCGAATGCCGTAGCGCCGATGTCGAGATCCAGGCCCTGCTGGCTCCTCTGAACCACGCCGATACCGCCGACCGGGTGGTGGCCGAGCGCGCCCTGAACAAGCACCTGAATGGCGGTTGCCAAGTGCCGATCGCCTGTTATGCGGTGCTGGAAGGCGAGCAGTTGTGGTTGCGTGGCTTGGTCGGCCAGCCCGGTGGCGGTACGTTGCTGGTGGCCGAGGCGCGCGCTGCCCGCGGCGACGCCGAGGCCCTCGGCGTACAGGTCGCCGAAGACCTGCTAGGCCAGGGCGCCGAGGCGATTCTCAAGGAAGTCTACGGCGAGGCCGGGCACCCGTGAGGGAGTGGCGCCTGTTGCTGACACGTCCTCTCGATGAGTGCGCGGCACTGGCGCAGCAGTTGGCCGCTGCCGATATTGCAAGCCATAGCCTGCCGTTGCTGGCGATCGAGCCGCTGGTGCTGGATGCGGCGCAGCAGCAGCGTCTGGCCGGGCTTGGGCAGTACCAGGCGATTATCGTGGTCAGCAAGCCGGCGGCCCGCTTGCTGCTCGAACGGGTGAGCGAAGCGGGCCTCGAGGCGCCGCGCCAAGGTTGGTTCACGGTGGGCGAGGCAACGGCCGCTATTCTCCAGGCCCAGCAGTTGCAGGTGGCATACCCCCCGGCTGGCGATGACAGCGAAGCCTTGCTTGCACTACCCGCCCTGCGCCAGGCCATCGCCGCCCAAGGTGCGCGTGTGTTGATCGTGCGTGGCGAGGGTGGTCGCGAACTGCTGGCCGAGCGTCTCGCCGAGCAAGGTGCTAGTGTCGATTATCTGGAACTCTATGGTCGGCGGCTCCCGAAGTACGCCCACGGCAGCCTGGTGCGCCTGGTCGAAGGGGAACGCCTCAATGGCCTGGTGGTCAGCAGTGGGCAGGGTTTCGAACACCTGCTGCAACTGGCGGGTGCCGATTGGACGCGCCTGGCGAAGTTGGCGTTGTTCGTGCCTAGCCCTCGGGTCGCTGCCTTGGCCAAGGCAGCAGGTGCCCAACAGGTTGTGGATTGCCGTGGCGCCAGCGCCGCGGCCTTGCTGGCAGCCGTGCAGCGCAGCGCTGCACCTGCCCCTTAAGGCGCCAAGCGGATTGCGACGGCGCCCCCATGCATAGGATGGATACGTGAGCGAAACTGTCTTGCCAAACAACGAACGACCCTCGGCGGGTGACACGCCGGAGCCCTCCGTCGCGCAAGCCGCCGTTGCACAACCACCCAAGCGCGCGGGCAATGGCTTGGCGCTGTTGGCGCTGCTGATCGGCGCTGCAGGGGTGGCCATCGGCGGTTGGGGTGCCTGGCAGGTGCGCCAGCTGCAAGGCAATGAACAGGGCCAGGGCGAGCATCTGGATGCCTTGAGCCAGCGGGCCGAAGCCTTGCAGCAGCGCCAGCAGCAGTTCGGCACTCAGCTGGCAACCCTGCCGCCGGCCAGCGAGCTGGAAGACCGCCGCCGCCTGGTAGCGCAGCTGCAAAGCGATCAGCAACGCTTGAGCCAGCGGCTTGAGACTGTCCTTGGCGAGAGCCGCAAGGAGTGGCGCCTGGCCGAGGCCGAGCACCTGCTGCGCCTGGCCACCCTGCGCTTGTCGGCGTTGCAGGACATCACCAGTGCCAAGGCCCTGGTGGAAGGCGCCGACGAGATCCTGCGCGAGCAGAGCGACCCCGGTGCCTTCGCCGCGCGCGAGCAACTGGCCCGTAGCCTGGCGACGCTCAACAGTACCCAGCAGCCGGATCGCACCGGCCTGTTCCTCAAACTGGCCGCCCAGCGCGAGCAGGTCCAGCAGCTCAGCGCCCAGTCGCCGGAGTTCGAGGCCAATGCCGACGCCCTGGGGGCCTTGACCGCCGATGGCGATGGAAGCAGTCGCTGGTCGCAGTGGTGGGCACAAATCTCCAAGTACTTCCAGATCGAGTTCGGCGCCGACGACAACGTGCGCCCCCTGCTGGCCGGGCAGTCGCTCAACCAGCTGCGCCTGGCGCTGAGCCTGACCCTCGAGCAGGCCCAGTGGGCTGCGCTCAATGGCGAGGAAAAGGTTTACAACCAGGCCCTGGACGACGCCCGCAGCGTGCTGCTGGCCAACTTCAATGCAGACAACCCGCAGAGCAAGGCCATGCTAGACAGCCTCAACGCCCTGGCCGAGCAGCCAGTGTCGGTGGTGGTGCCGGACCTCGCCGAGAGCCTGGCCGCGGTGCAGGCGTACATCCAGCGGCGCCACCTGCCGGCCGAGGGCGAAGGGGGCAAGCCATGAAGCGTGTCTACCTGCTGGCGGTGCTGGCCATCGTCATCGCTGCGGGGCTGGGCATCGCCATTGCCAAGCACAGTGGCTACGTACTGATCGCCTATGGCGGTTTCCGCTACCAGTCGGGGCTGTGGGCGGCGCTGGCGGTGTTGGTCGCGTTGGTGCTGGCGCTGCTGTTGTTGAAGTACCTGGTCGGGCTGGTGCTGGCGTCCACCGGGGTGGTCAACCCCTGGTCACGGCGCAACCGCAGCCGACGCACCCGTATCGCCGTCGAGCAAGGCCAACTGGACCTCGCCGAAGGCCGTTGGGCGAGTGCCCAGCGTCATCTGCATCGCGCCGCCGAAGCCGAGCGCCAGCCGCTGCTCTATTACCTCGGCGCTGCGCGCGCGGCCAACGAACAGGGGCGCACCGAGGAAAGCGACAACCTGCTCGAGCGTGCCCTTGAGCGCCAGCCCCAGGCAGAGCTGGCCGTTGCCTTGACCCACGCGCAGTTGCAGATGGACCGTGGCGACAGTGATGGCGCACTGCAAACCCTGCTGGCCATGCACGAGCGCCACCCGCACAACGCGCAGGTGCTGCGGCTGTTGCAGCGCCTTTACCGCGAACGCAGCGACTGGCCGGCGCTGATCAGGCTGTTGCCTGAACTGCGCAAGGGCAAGGTGCTGCCCGCCAGCGAACTGGCTGAGCTGGAGCAGCGTGCCTGGGGCCAGAACCTGACACTGGCGGCCACCCGTGGCGAGGAGCCCCAGGCGGCGCGCCAGGCGCTGGAGCGCGCCTGGCAGCAGCTCACCTCGGCCCAGCGCCAGGAGCCGCAGTTGGTGTCGGCCTACGCCGAGCAACTGCGCCAGGTGGGCGCACAGGGTGAGGCCGAGCAGGTGCTGCGCACGGCCCTCAAGCGTCAGTACGAAAGCCACCTGGCTCGCCTCTATGGCCTGGTGCGCGGTGACGACCCGGCGCGCCAGCTGCAAACGGCCGAGGGCTGGCTCAAGGAACACCCGCAGGACCCGAGCCTGTTGCTGACCCTGGGTCGCCTGAGCCTGCAGAACCGGCTGTGGGGCAAGGCTCGGGACTACCTGGAGAGCAGCCTGCGCATGGAGCGTAACCCCGAAGCCTGCGCGGAACTGGCGCGCCTGCTGGCGGGGCTGGGCGAAACCGAGCGCAGCAACCAGTTGTTCCAGGAAGGCCTCGGCATGCTGGACTCGCGACTACTTGCCCTGCCATTGCCTGAAGGCGTCAAAGTTTGATGGAGAGTGTTTGAGGGTGTCCGGCACCGGTACTTTCAAGGGGTACTGGTTGCCGGGCTGACAGTATGAAATTTGTGTTTCGGGTGTAGGAAATAGGAGTTATGTCGGCAGGGCTAGGAACTATCCTACATCATGGTAAAAAGTTTCCTTGTTAATCAGCGACTTGTCCCATTCGTAGTGCCTTGAAACAAAGCACTTGTTTCCTCTAACGTTTCAGGCCACTTTTCCATCTCGGGATATACATCGCCCATGTCGCTGGTTCGCTTGCGCACCTTGTTTCTTCCCGCCTTGCTGGGGTCATTGGCCACGTTGCTGGGGTCGGTCCTTCTTGAAACCCATATAGGCTTGGTGCCGTGCCCGCTGTGCCAGAGCCAGCGGCTATTGCTGATGCTCTACGCGATGGTGTGCCTGTTCGCACTGTTGCATGCGCCAGGCCCTGCGGGTGAGCGCGGTTACCAGGCGGGGGCATTGGCATTTGCGGTTTCCGGTGCGTTGCTGGCGGGGCGGCATGTCTGGCTGCAGGGCGAGTGGTCTGCCCAGATCGAGTGTCCGCAGCCTTTTGTGCCAATCAATGATTACAACTGGCGAGAGATGCTCGAGTGGCTGTTCCTAGGCCGCGCAGATTGCACTTCGATCAACTGGAGTGTGCTCGACCTGACTGTCCCGGAGTGGAGCCTGCTGGCGTTCCTGTTGCTGGCCTCGCTGCCCTTGTCGCGCCTGCTGGCGTATCGTTTCCGCAACCTCGGCAAAGCTTGACCCAGGGCAATCACCTCGGCCTTTGCACGACCAATGGTCCGTTGTAGGGGTATCAAACGCTTGTATGAACTTAGTCCACTGCGTACCTTGATGGGCAGCACGCACGGGAATAATCTCCCTGCACGCTCACTGAAAAACACAACTGCTCGATGCCGTCCTGCTGATGTCACCTTTGTGCTACACGGTTGTAGTGCGAGGTGCAGCGGCATCTACCCAGAAGGGAAGAATCGTCATGCTCGATAGTTGTCAGAACGCTCAGGAACGCTGGGGTGGGGTTCATAAGCTGATCGACCGCTGGTTGCAGGAGCGCCAGGACCTGGTGCAAGCGTTCCGCGCCTTGCGCGATGCCAAGCCGGCCTTCGCCGACAAGGAAAAGAACCGCGACTTCTGCGCGATCCTGGTTGACTACGTTTCGGCTTGGCACTTCGAGGTGTGCGAGCAGTTGGTCAGCGAAGCCAAGGCCTTCGATGACGAAAAAGCGCTCAAGCTGGCCGAAGAGATCAACCCTCGCATCAACGACATCACCCAGATCGCCCTGGCGTTCAACGACCATTGCGAGAAGGGCGAGTGCAAGGACACCGAGCGCTTCGCCGAGAAGCTTGGCAAGCTGGGTAGCCTGCTGCACGAGCGTTTCGAATTGGAAGACTGCCTGATCGAAGTGCTGCACACCGCGCACAAGGAAGAGGGGCTGGTGCAGGCCTGATGGCCTGCTTCAGTCCGCTACCGCCAGCAGCTCGATTTCGAATACCAGGGGGGTGTAGGGAGCGATCAGGTCGCCCGCACCTTCCGCGCCATAGGCCTGTGCCGACGGCACTACCACTCGCCATTTCGCACCGGCTTTCATACGTGGCAATGCCACCTGCCAACCCTCGATCACCGAGCCAAGGCTGAACCATTGCGGTTGCAGGTTCTGGTCGAACACCGAGCCATCCGGCAATTTCCCCACGTAGCGTACCTGCACCTTGCCGCCCGCCTTGGGCTGCGCGCCGCTGCCTGCGGCCAGCTCGCTGTAGAGCACGCCCTCGGCCAGCTCGTGCACGCCCGCGCGGGTGCGTTCGTTGGCCATGAAGCGCTTTTCTGCACTTTGCAATTGTTCGACCTGGGCTTGTTGCGCTGCAGCGTTGGCCTGTTCCTCGTGCTGCGCGAGGATGGCTTGCATGCGTGTCTTGTCGATGCGTAGCGGCTGGCCTTGGTAGGCCTGGCGCAGCCCCTCGACCAAGGCTTCGAGTTGCAGGCCTGGCATTTCCTGGCGCAAGCGCTCGCCCAGGCTGGCGCCCAGGCTGTAGGCCAGGTCCTGGTCGTTTGCGGGGGTAGTGTCGGTGGCGGCGAAGGCGTGGGGCGCCAACAGGCACAGGCCGAAAATCAGATAACGGGGCACGGTCGACTCCTGCTGCAAGAGCGCAAAGTATGCCAGCGTTTGTTGCCGGGTAATGTGTAAATATCCGCAGTGACTTACTGGCGAACTACACTTGCACCGAGCTGCAAGATAACAACTTTGCCCAGGCATGCAACGCGGCGCCAACAATACTGTCAACATGCCCTAGCGGCGGTAGCAGCAGAAGCATAGTATGAGCCGCAATCTCGTCAGCCAGGAGGTAAGCCATGTCGGCCAAAAACAAGCCAGTCAGTACGCCTTTGCACCTGCTCCAGCAACTTTCCGGTAGCCTGCTCGAACATTTGGAAGAGGCCTGCTCGCAAGCGCTGGCTGATGCGGAAAAACTGCTGGCCAAGTTGGAGAAACAACGCGGCAAGGCGCAGGAGAAACTGCACAATGCCCGCCTGAAGTTGCAGGATGCCGCCAAGGCTGGAAAAGCCAAGGCCCAGGGTAAAGCCAAAGATGCAATCGGCGAACTTGAAACCTTGCTCGATTCGCTGAAGGATCGCCAGACGCAAACCCGTACTTATATTCAGCAACTCAAGCGCGATGCCCAGGAAAGCCTGAAGTTGGCCCAAGGCGTCGGCAAGGTTCGTGAAGCTGCTGGCAAGGCACTGGGGGCGCGTACTCCGGCGGCCAAGCCCGCTACCAAAGCTGCGGCTAAACCAACCGCCAAGCCTGCGGCTAAAACCGCTGCTGCGAAGCCCGTTGCCAAGCCTGCGGCTAAAACCGCTGCTGCGAAGCCCGCTGCCAAGCCTGCGGCTAAAACCGCTGCTGCGAAGCCCGCTGCCAAGCCAGCGGCTAAAACCGCTGCTGCAAAACCCGCCGCTAAGCCTGTGGCTAAAACCGCCGCTGCGAAACCCGCCGCCAAGCCTGTGGCTAAGCCCGCTGCTGCGAAACCCGCTGCCAAGCCTGCTGCTAAAACTGCTGCTGCGAAACCCGCTGCCAAGCCAGCGGCTAAAACCGCTGCTGCGAAGCCCGCCGCCAAGCCTGTGGCTAAAACCGCCGCTGCGAAACCCGCTGCCAAGCCTGTGGCTAAACCCGCTGCTGCGAAGCCAGCCGCCAAGCCTGCGGCTAAACCCGCTGCTGCGAAGCCAGCCGCCAAGCCTGCGGCCAAACCCGCTGCTGCGAAACCCGCCGCCAAGCCTGCGGCTAAACCCGCTGCTGCGAAACCCGCCGCCAAGCCTGCCGCTAAACCCGTAGCCGCGAAACCCGCTGCTGCCCCTGCCGCCACACCGGCCCCAGCCACCAACTCGGCAAACCCTGGCGGCACGGCATCATCCGCTCCGTCCAGCACCCCGGCTCAATCGCCGTCCACGGCGTCCTGACGTCCCTGGGCCGCGGCGCGCAGCTGTCGCAGCGCGTCGTGGCCGCCGGCCTGCTCCGGCGCTAGCCACTCCAGCCAGTCTCCCGTAGGCCCATCCGGGCTTGCGGGCCACTGCTGGGCATGGGCCTGCAAACGCCAAAGCAAGGTGCGTTCCGCGTCCAGCTCCAATGCCTTGACTTGCTCGCGCAGTGCCGCCAGTTGCACATCACCCTGTGCAAGGCTGCGCCACTGACGACGCAGCATACGCAACGGCTCTACCACATCCCGCTGCCACGGCTCGGCAATCGCCCTCAGCTCACTTGCGCGCAATGCACTGGCGGGTACCCGGCGCGCCTCTAGCCAAGTGGCGCACAGCAGTAGGCACACATCGGCGCCCAACGCCTGCAAGGCCAGGCAGGCGCTTTCCACACCGGGCCGTGCGTACAAGGCCAGGGCATGATTCCAAAGTTCGTCGTGCATGGTTCGCTCGCACCAATGATCGAGTGGCCTGTGTGGCCCATCCGGAAGCTGATAGACTCCGCGACCATCATGATCAGACTATCCAACCTCACTTTACAGCGTGGTCCACAGCGCCTGCTAGAAGGCGCCGAGATGACCCTGCATACCGGCCACAAGGCCGGTTTGATCGGTGCCAACGGCGCCGGTAAATCCAGCCTGTTCGCCTTGCTGCGCGGCGAGTTGTCCCAGGATGCCGGCGACTGCCAGGTTCCCGGTGACTGGCGCATCGCGCACATGCGCCAGGAGGTCGACACCCTCGACCGCCTGGCCGTGGACTACGTGCTCGACGGCGACCTGCGCCTGCGTACCATCCAGGCTGAACTTGCTGTCGCCGAGCAGGCCCACGACGGCAACGCCGTGGCGCGGCTGCACAGCGAGCTGGACAACGCCGACGGTTATACCGCCGATGCACGCGCCCGCAAGCTACTGGCTGGGCTTGGTTTCACCAGCGAGCAGATGGACCGCCGCGTAGGCGACTTCTCCGGTGGCTGGCGGATGCGCCTGAACCTGGCCCAGGCGCTGATGTGCCCGTCCGACTTGCTGCTACTCGACGAGCCCACCAACCACCTCGACCTCGACGCCATCCTCTGGTTGGAGGACTGGCTCAAGAGCTACCCCGGCACGCTGCTGCTGATTTCCCACGACCGCGACTTCCTCGATGCTGTGGTCGACCATGTGCTGCACGTCGAGCAGCGCAAGCTGAACCTCTACAAGGGCGGCTACAGCGCCTTTGAGCGCACCCGGGCCGAGCGCCTGGCGCAGCAGCAGCAGGCTTACGAGAAGCAGCAGGCCCAGCGCGCGCACATGGAAAAGTACATTGCCCGCTTCAAGGCCCAGGCCACCAAGGCCCGCCAGGCGCAAAGCCGGATCAAGGCCCTAGAGCGTATGGAAGAGCTGTCGGCCGCCCACGTGGATTCGCCGTTCGACTTCGTGTTCCGCGAGGCGCACAAGCTTTCCAGCCCATTGCTGGACCTCTCCGAAGCGCGCCTGGGCTACGGCGACAAGGCCATCCTCGAGAAGGTAAAGCTGCAATTGGTCCCCGGTGCGCGTATCGGCCTGCTTGGCCCCAACGGCGCGGGCAAGTCGACGCTCATCAAGAACCTCGCAGGCGAACTCGAACCCATCGCCGGGCGCTTGGCGCGTGGCGAAAACCTGGCTGTCGGCTACTTCGCCCAGCACCAGCTCGACTCGCTGGATGACAAGGCCAGCCCACTGTTGCACCTGCAACGCCTGGCCCCGACCGAGCGCGAGCAAACCCTGCGCGACTTCCTTGGCGGTTTCGACTTCCACGGTGACCGTGTGGATGAGCCGGTGGTGAACTTCTCCGGTGGTGAGAAAGCCCGTCTGGCCCTGGCGCTGATTGCCTGGGAACGCCCGAACCTGCTGCTGCTCGACGAACCGACCAACCACCTTGATCTGGAAATGCGCCTGGCCCTGACCATGGCGTTGCAAGAGTTCAGCGGCGCGGTGGTGGTGGTTTCCCACGATCGTCACCTGCTCAAGAGCACCACCGATGACTTCCTGTTGGTGGCTGACGGCAAGGTCGAAACTTTCGATGGCGACCTGGACGACTACAGCCGTTGGCTGATCGACTTCCGCCAGCGCAGCGCACCGGCCAGCAGCACCCCGGTCAACCCGGACAAGACCGACAAGAAGGCCCAGCGCCAAGCCGCTGCCGCCCTGCGCCAGCAGCTCGCACCGCACAAGCGCGCTGCCGATAAGCTTGAAACCGAGCTGGGCCAGGTACACACGCAATTGGCCGAAATCGAAACCGCCCTGGGCGACAGCGGCCTCTACGACAACGCGCGCAAGGATGAGCTGCGCGACCTGCTGGCGCGCCAGAGCAAGCTCAAGCAGCGTGAAGGCGAGCTGGAAGAGGCGTGGATGGAAGCCCTGGAAACGCTGGAAAGCATGCAGACCGAACTTGAGGCGTTGTCCTGATGGAGGAGTTGCGCGGGCTGCTGCCGGGGCAATGGATGGACGCGTTCTGGCTGGGGCTTCAGGTGCTGTTGATCCTGGCGTTCGCGTTCATCCTGCAACGTATCGTCGCCCGGGCGCTCAGCCGCCTGGGGGATCGTTACCCGTTGCCGCCAGAGCTGCTGGTGCCGGTGCGTGCAGGGCTGCGCTGGCTGATCGTTGGCAGCGCGTTGCTGTTCGTGCTGGAGCGCATGGGCGTTTCCGCCACGGTGCTGTGGACAGCCTTGTCAGGTTTCGTCGCAGTGGCGGCGGTGGCGTTCTTCGCCATCTGGAGCGTGTTGTCGAACCTATTGTGTGCGGTGTTGATCTTCACCGTCGGACCGTTTCGCATCGGCGATGTGGTGGAACTGGTCGATACCACCGACAAGCCGGGGGTGAAGGGCCGGGTCATTGCCATCAACCTGCTGTACACCACGCTGATGGAAACCCCGGAGGCGGGTGGCGCGTTGGTCCAGGTGCCGAACAGCCAGTTCTTCCAGAAGGCCGTGCGCCGTTGGCGCGGCGCCGAGGCCCAGTTGGCCCTGCAGGACACGACGCCCCAGGCGGACTGAGCCATTGCTACGGACGCGGGGCCTGCCCGCGTCCAATGCGCTGCATGCTTCAGTCGTCCTGGTGGGTCAGTTCCAGCACGCGGTCCACCAGCTTGTAGATCCCGCCCGCCGCTTCACTGATCGACTTGGCCAGCATGTAGGCCGGGGTGGTCACCAGCTTGCGCTGGGTGTCCTCGACGATGTCGTGCACATCGCATTCCTCGTGGGTGCCGCCCATCTTCACCACCGCCGCGCTGGTATCGGCATCGTTGCCGATGGTGCAGACCACGCCAGGGCCGTAGATTTTCGCCGCCAGGGCAGGGGAGATGCAGATCAGGCCGATCGGCTTGCAGGCGTCGGCAAAGGCTTCGGCCAGGGCCAGTACATCGGGGTGCACGCTGCAGCCAGCGCCTTCGACGGCGAAGTTGGAAAGGTTCTTCGCAGCACCGAAGCCGCCGGGCACGATCAGCGCGTCGAACTCTTCTACCTTGGCTTCGCGGATGTCCTTCACCTCGCCACGGGCGATGCGTGCGGACTCCACCAGCACGTTGCGCGACTCGGGCATTTCCTCGCCGGTCAGGTGGTTGATCACGTGCATCTGCGGGATGTTCGGCGCGAAGCATTGCACCTGGGCGCCACGTTGGTCGAGGCGCAGCAGGGTGATCACGCTTTCGTGGATCTCGGCGCCGTCATATACGCCACAGCCGGAAAGAATCACCGCAACTTTTTTCGTCATGCTCATTACTCCAGTGTCGAGGCGCTAAATGTCCTCTAGTTTGGCAGATGTGGCCATAGGGTTCGCCCACGGCTGGGCCTAATCTTTGGCGATAGCCCAAGAGACGCTGCCCATGGACCTGATTCTGCTGGCCGTGCCGTTCTTCTTCGTGTTGATCGCCGTGGAGCTGGTGGCCGACCGTGTGCGCGGCCAGCGTAACTACCGGCTGGCCGATGCCATCAACAGCCTCAGCACCGGTGCCTTGTCGACCAGTACCGGGCTGCTGACCAAGGGCGTGGGGCTGGTCACCTATGCCTTGGCCTGGGAACACCTGGCGCTGCTGCGCCTGCCTGAGGGCGCGTTGTGGATGTGGCTGCTGGCGTTCGTGCTCTACGACTTCTGCTATTACTGGCTGCACCGCCTGGGGCACGAGCGCAACGTGCTGTGGGCGGCGCATTCGGTGCACCACCAGAGCGAGGAATACAACCTCACCACTGCCCTGCGCCAGACCAGCAGCGGCTTCATTTTTTCGTGGATCTTCTACCTGCCGCTGGCACTGCTCGGCGTGCCGCCCCTGGTGTTCATCACCGTGGCGTCGTTGAACCTGTTGTACCAGTTCTGGGTACATACCCGGCATGTGCCGAAGCTCGGCTGGCTCGAGTGGGTGCTGATTACGCCGTCCAACCATCGCGTCCACCATGCGCAGAACCCTTTGTACTTGGATCGCAACTACGGCGGTGTGTTCATTCTCTGGGATCGCCTGTTCGGCACTTTCCAGGAAGAAGACCCGCGTGAGCCGGTCGTCTTCGGCGTGACCACACCACTGGCCAGCTGGAACCCGCTGTGGGCCAACCTGCAGTTCTATGCCCAGCTGTGGAGCGATGCCCGGCGTACCCGCAGCCTGCGCGACAAACTGCGGATCTGGTTCATGCCCACCGGCTGGCGGCCGGCCGATGTGGCCCAGGCGGACCCTCAAACCAAGCCGGACCTGGCGTTGTTCCGCAAGTTCGAGGTGCCCTTGGGCAAGGCGCAGCAGGTGTATGTGGTGGTGCAGTTCGCGCTGTACATTGCGCTGGGCAGCTACTTGATGGACGTGGCCGAGCGTGTGCCGGGCCCCGCCTTGCTGCTGGGGTGGGTGGTGATGGCGGGGGGGCTGTTCGTGCTGGGGGCGGCGCTGGAGGATCGCCCCCGGGCGTTGCGTCTGGAGGTGGCGCGCCTGCTGTCGAACGGGCCGGCGCTCTACCTGGCTGGGGTGTTGGGCCTAGGGACGGTCACGCCCTTGGCCTGGCTCCTGCTCGTGGGGTACAGCTTGCTCAGCTTCTGGGGTCTGGCGATCTGCCGCAGCCTGGCGCTCCGCGCGCTGGTTGCGAAAACGCCGGCGTAGCCACAGCCCGCCACCCAGCACCAGCAGGCCGCCGAGCACCCATAGCTCGTATTTCTTGATGCTGCCCAGCATGCCTTCGAGGATGGCGCCGAAGTGGTAGGCGGCCAAGCCCAGCGCCACGGCCCAGATTGCCGCGCCAATGCCGTTGAGCAACAGGTAGCGCCGCGGCGGGTAGCCGGACAGGCCGATGGCCACCGGCATTACCGTGCGCAGGCCATAGACGAAGCGAAAGCTCAGTACCCAGATGTCCGGGTGGCGACGGATGTGTTCGAGGGCCCGGTCACCCAGGGCTTGCCAGCGTGGCTTGCGGGCGAGGATCTTGCGCCCGTGGCGGCGGCCCATGAAGTACCACAGCTGGTCGCCGGCATAGCTGCCGCAGAAGGCCACCGCGATGACTACCTTGATGTCCATGTATTCGCGGAACGCCAGAAAACCTGCGAGCACAAGAATGGTCTCGCCCTCGAAGAACGTGCCGAGAAAAAGGGCAAAGTAGCCGAAATCGTTCAGGAATTCTTGAAGCATATTCTGGCGTGCTGGCGAAATGAACGCGCAGCCTACTCCGTCGCGCGCCTGTGGGAAAGTGTCCAAATGTGTCTTGAGGTGAACAATTCCTACGAGGACAATGCCTGCGGCCGCGAGTCGCAGGGTTGCCTCAAGGTGTAACACAGACGTCATAATGGCCGCTTATAACTGTCACGCTAGCCCGTCTGCGCGGGCTCAGGAGTCTGCCGTGAGCTTTACCCCCGCCAACCGTATGTTTCCTGCCACCCGCCTGCGTCGCAACCGCCGGGACGATTTCTCCCGTCGCCTGGTGCGTGAAAACACCCTGACCGTCGATGACCTGATTCTTCCGGTATTCGTGCTGGACGGCGAAAACCGTCGTGAAGAAATTCCATCGATGCCGGGTGTCGAGCGCCTGTCGATCGACCTGCTGCTGGAAGCTGCGCAGGAGTGGGTACGCCTGGGGATCCCGGCGCTGGCGCTGTTCCCGGTGACGCCCAGCGAGAAGAAAACCCTCGACGCCGCCGAAGCCTGGAACCCGGACGGCATCGCCCAGCGCGCCACCCGCGCCCTGCGCGTACGCTTCCCGGAGCTTGGCGTGATCACCGACGTGGCCCTGGACCCGTTCACCACCCATGGTCAGGACGGCATCCTCGATGAAGAGGGCTACGTACAGAACGACATCACCGTCGACGCCCTGGTGCGCCAGGCGCTGTCGCACGCCGAGGCTGGTGCCCAGGTGGTGGCTCCGTCGGACATGATGGACGGCCGCCTGCTGGCGATCCGTGAAGCCCTGGAGCAGGCCGGCCACGTCAATGTGCGCATCATGGCCTACTCGGCCAAGTACGCCAGCGCCTACTACGGCCCGTTCCGCGACGCGGTGGGCTCGGCGCTGAACCTGGGCAAGGCCAACAAGGCCTCCTACCAGATGGACCCGGCCAATGGCGACGAAGCCCTGCACGAGGTGGCCACCGACCTCGCCGAAGGCGCCGACATGGTCATGGTCAAGCCCGGCATGCCGTACCTGGACATCGTCTACCGGGTGAAAACCGAATTCCGCGTGCCGACCTTTGCCTACCAGGTCAGCGGCGAATACGCCATGCACATGGCCGCGATCCAGAATGGCTGGCTCGGCGAGGCAGTCATCCTCGAATCGCTTACCGCTTTCAAACGGGCAGGCGCCGATGGCATCCTGACCTATTTCGCCGTGCGTGCCGCTCAATTGTTGAGAGGGCAGTAACGCCCTCACAGGAACGTCAGATGAATAACGAAGTGCTCACACCTGTCGAAATCAAGGAAGCCCAGGCGCTCCCGGAAGAGCTGCTCGAGACCCCAGCGGACCTGCCGACCGTCGTCGAGCCGGAGGTCGTGGCCGAAGCCGCCCCCGTACCGGCCCCGGCGATCCCCGTCCCGAGCCTGGACGACAGCAGCTTGTACATTCATCGCGAACTCTCGCAGCTGCAGTTCAACATCCGCGTGCTGGAGCAGGCATTGGATGAGTCCTACCCGCTGCTCGAGCGTCTGAAGTTCCTGTTGATCTTCTCCAGCAACCTCGACGAGTTCTTCGAGATCCGCGTGGCGGGCCTGAAGAAGCAGATCAACTTCGCCCGTGAGCAGGCCGGGGCCGACGGCCTGCAACCGCACCAGGCGCTGGCCCGGATCAGCGAGCTCGTGCACAGTGAGGTGGAGCGCCAGTACGCGATCCTCAACGACGTGCTGCTGCCAGAGCTGGAAAAACACCAGATCCGCTTCATCCGCCGCCGCTATTGGACGCCCAAGCTCAAGACCTGGGTGCGCCGCTATTTCCGCGACGAGATCGCACCGATCATCACCCCGATCGGCCTCGACCCGACCCACCCGTTCCCGTTGTTGGTGAACAAGAGCCTGAACTTCATCGTCGAGCTCGAGGGTGTCGACGCCTTCGGCCGCGACTCGGGCCTGGCGATCATCCCGGCGCCGCGCCTGCTGCCGCGGGTGATCCGCGTGCCGGAAGAAGTGGGCGGCCCAGGCGACAACTACGTGTTCCTGTCGTCGATGATCCACGCCCACGCCGACGACCTGTTCCAGGGCATGAAGGTCAAGGGCTGCTACCAGTTCCGCCTGACCCGTAACGCCGACCTGGCGCTGGACTCCGAGGAAGTCGACGACCTCGCACGCGCGCTGCGTGGCGAGCTGTTCTCGCGCCGTTATGGCGATGCCGTGCGCCTGGAAGTGGCCGATACCTGCCCGAAGCACCTCTACGACTACCTGCTCAAGCAGTTCAGCCTGAGCGAAAGCGAGCTTTACCAGGTCAACGGCCCGGTCAACCTCACCCGGTTGTTCAGCATCACCGGCCTGGACAGCCACCCGGAGCTGCAATACACGCCGTTCACCCCGGCCATTCCGAAGCTGTTGCAGAACGCCGAGAACATCTTCAGCGTGGTCGGCAAGCAGGATGTGCTGCTGATGCACCCGTTCGAGTCGTTCACCCCGGTGATCGACCTGCTGCGCCAGGCCGCCAAGGACCCGCACGTGCTCGCCGTGCGCCAGACCCTCTACCGCTCCGGGGCCAACTCGGAGATCGTCGACGCCCTGGTGGACGCGGCGCGCAACGGCAAGGAGGTCACTGCGGTGATCGAGCTGCGCGCACGCTTCGACGAAGAATCCAACCTGCAGATGGCCAGCCGCCTGCAAGCGGCGGGCGCGGTGGTGATCTATGGCGTGGTGGGCTTCAAGACCCACGCCAAGATGATGCTGATCCTGCGTCGCGAGCAGGGCGAGATCGTTCGCTATGCGCACCTGGGTACCGGCAACTACCACGCAGGCAACGCGCGCCTGTACACCGACTACAGCCTGCTGACCTCGGACGATGCCCTCACTGAGGACGTCGGCAAGCTGTTCAGCCAGCTGATCGGCATGGGCAAGACCCTGCGCATGAAGAAGCTGCTGCACGCGCCCTTCACCTTGAAGAAGGGCATGCTCGACATGATCGCGCGCGAAACCCAGTTCGCCCTCGACGGCAAGCCGGCGCACATCATCGCCAAGTTCAACTCGCTGACCGATGCCAAGGTCATCAAGGCGCTGTACAAGGCCAGCCAGTGTGGCGTGCGCATCGACCTGGTCGTTCGTGGCATGTGCTGCCTGCGCCCTGGCATTCCGGGGGTCTCGCACAACATCAACGTGCGCTCGATCATCGGCCGCTTCCTCGAGCACACCCGGGTGTTCTACTTCCTCAATGGCGGCGACGAGCAGATCTACCTGTCGAGTGCCGACTGGATGGAGCGCAACCTCGACAAGCGCGTCGAGACCTGCTTCCCGGTCGAGGGCAAGAAGTTGCTGCTGCGGGTGAAGAAGGAACTCGAGGGCTACCTCACCGACAACACCCAGGCCTGGACCCTGCAGCCGGACGGGCGCTACGTGCGTAGCACGCCGACCGGCAACCAGAACCCACGTAGCGCCCAGGCGACCCTGCTGGACCGCCTGAGCAACCCGGTGCTCAACGTACGCTGAGGGTGAAGTTGACCCGGGTCAACCACTGCGCTTCGTTGTCGAAGTCGGCCTGGGTCAGCTGGTTCTGCTCCAGCCAACCTTCTGGGAATATCACCTCAAGGCTGTCGTCCTTGGCCTTGAGCTGCACCTGGGGCATCTGCTGGGTGCCGCGAATGTGGTGGAAGAGGATGGCGAAGCGCAGCAGCACGCACAGGCGAATCAGCTTGACGCCTTCGTCGCCGAACTCGGCGAACTTGTCCTTGGGAATGTTGCGGCGGTGACCGCGCACCAGCAGGGCCAGCATCTGCTGGTCCTCGCGGGAGAAGCCTGACAGGTCGGAGTGCTCGATCAGGTAGGCGCCGTGCTTGTGGTAGTGGTAGTGGGCGATGTCCAGGCCCACCTCGTGCACTTTCGCCGCCCAACCCAGCAGGTCGCGCCAGTTGCCTTCCTCGAGGTCCCAGGCCTTGGCGACCTGGTCGAAGGCGTGCAGCGCCTTGCGCTCGACGCGCGCAGCCTGGCCCTGGTCGACGTGGTAGCGCGCCACCAGCGAGTTCAGGGTGCGTTCGCGCACATCCTCATGATGGTGGCGGCCCAGCAGGTCGTACAGCACGCCTTCGCGCAGGGCGCCGTCGCAGTGGTCCATGCGTTGCAGTTCCAGCGCATCGAAGATGGCCTCGAGGATCGCCATGCCCGCGGGGAAGATCGCGCGGCGGTCGGGCTTTACGCCATCGAAGTCGATCTTGTCGGTTTCGCCCAGCTTGAACAGCTTGCGCTTGAGCGAATTCAGGCCTTCGGCGTTGACCTCGCCATTGCCTTGGCCCATGGCCTTGATGGCAGCACCGATGGCGCGGATGGTGCCGGACGAGCCGATCGCTTCATCCCAGGTCAGGCGGTGCAGGGCGTTCTCGATGCTCATCAGCTCCAGGCGCGCGGCGGTGTAGGCCTGGGCGTAGCGTGCCGGGGTGATCTTGCCGTCGCGGAAATAGCGCTGGGTGAAGCTCACGCAACCCATTTGCAGGCTTTCGCGCAGCAGCGGCTCGAAGCGCTGGCCGATGATGAACTCGGTACTGCCGCCGCCGATGTCGGCCACCAGGCGTTTGCCGGGGGTGTCGGCCAGGGTGTGGGAGACCCCCAGGTAGATCACGCGCGCTGTTCACGCCCGGAAATGACCTCGACCGGGTGCCCCAGGATCACCTCGGCGCGTTGGATGAATTCGTTGCGGTTGCGCGCTTCGCGCAGGGCGTTGGTGCCGACGATGCGCACGGCGCCAGCGGGCATGCCGTTGATCAACTGGGCGAAGCGCTTGAGGCACTCCAGCCCGCGCTGCATGGCTTCTTCGCTGAGTTTGCGCTCTTCGTCGATGCCGGCGGCCAGCTGAACCTTCTCGCCGAGCCTTTCAAGAATGCGTATCTCGCTGAGGTGGGCCTTGGCCACGACCATGTGGAAGCTGTTGGAGCCCAGGTCGATGGCGGCGATCAACGACAGGTTCTTTGCGGTGGTATGCGGCATGATCTCGAAATTCTCGGTCGATAACCTGGCAATCGTGCCACGATCGCGAGGTTACGCCAACGCGCGACACGTCCGGGCTTGATGCAAGGCAAGGTGCTTTCTTCTTTTAGCGGCCTGTGAGAGGCGTCTGATAAAGGCCGTCGGCAAATGCTATGACGCTTGTATGACGGTTTCGATTCGTGGCGTCTTGCACAACTATAGATACACTCAATCGAGTTCGGCTTCCTGTCGTCACTGGGTGCGGCTATGATGGGCCACGTTTTTTGCCTACGAATCTGGAGATATCCATGAGCAGCGATCTGATCAAACATGTCACCGACGCCACTTTCGAGGCCGACGTACTGAAAGCCGAAGGCCCGGTGCTGGTCGACTACTGGGCTGAATGGTGCGGCCCCTGCAAGATGATCGCTCCAGTCCTGGACGACATCGCCTCTACCTACGAGGGCAAGCTGACCGTGGCCAAGCTGAACATCGACGACAACCAGGAAACCCCGGCCAAGCACGGCGTGCGTGGCATCCCGACGCTGATGCTGTTCAAGAACGGCAATGTCGAGGCCACCAAGGTCGGCGCACTGTCCAAGTCCCAGCTGGCTGCGTTCCTCGACGCCCACCTGTGACCTGAAAAGCCCCGCGTCTGCGGGGCTTTTTCTTGGCCCCGGCGGTATCACGGGGCAATATTTGCCGAGTCAAAACCAGTAGACGCCGAAAAAAGCAAGTGTTACATTCGGCCTCGCACTGCTTCTCCAGTGCCCTCTGCACGCCGTCGCCGACGCATCCCTAATTCGAATCAGTACGCGATCCTGTCGCCAATCTTGCGGCGCGGCTTCATTAAGCCAGAAGCTTAATTCCCCCCTTCTTACATGATTACGTCACTCCCCTTATGAACCTGACAGAACTCAAGCAAAAGCCGATTACCGATCTGCTGGAAATGGCCGAACAGATGGGCATCGAAAACATGGCCCGTTCGCGCAAGCAGGACGTGATTTTCGCCCTGTTGAAAAAACACGCGAAAAGCGGCGAAGAGATCTCGGGTGACGGCGTGCTGGAGATTCTCCAGGATGGATTCGGTTTCCTGCGTTCGGCAGATGCTTCGTATCTGGCCGGCCCTGACGATATCTACGTCTCGCCCAGCCAGATCCGCCGCTTCAACCTGCGCACCGGCGACACCATCGTCGGCAAGATCCGCCCGCCGAAGGAAGGGGAGCGTTACTTCGCCCTGCTGAAGGTCGACACCATCAACTTCGACCGTCCGGAAAACGCGAAGAACAAGATCCTGTTCGATAACTTGACCAC
>NZ_JBNNVR010000013.1:0-86193 GCF_050280645.1 Pseudomonas sp. NPDC089554 | reverse complement strand
GTAGTACCTGTGGGAGCGGGCTTGCCCCGCGATTGGGCTGCATAGCAGCCCCAGTCGATCAGTCAGCCAGGCGCCAGGTAGTGGTGCCCTTGCTATCTTCCAGCACCACGCCCATGGCCGTGAGCTGATCGCGAATACGATCGGACTCGGCCCAGTTCTTGTCCGTACGCGCTTGCAGACGCGCCTGGATCAAGGCCTCGACCTCAGCCGCATCGACCTTGCCTTCAGCCCCTGCACGCAGGAAGTCATCGGCCTCCAGTTGCAGCACCCCCAGCACATCGCCCAGCTCGCGCAGACGACCTGCCAAGCCGGCAGCGGCTTCAGGGTCGCTGTCGCGCAGGCGGTTGATCTCGCGCACCAGGTCGAACAGCACGGCGCAGGCTTCGGGGGTACCGAAGTCGTCGTTCATCGCCACGCCGAAACGCTCGACGAACGCCTCGCCGCCCTTGGCTGGAACCCGCGGCAGGCCGCGCAGTGCGTGGTAGAAGCGCTCCAGCGCGCCCTTGGCATCGCGCAGGCTGTCTTCGGAGTAGTTGATGGCGCTGCGGTAGTGGCTGGCCACCAGCAGGTAGCGCACCACCTCCGGGTGGTACTTGTCGAGCACGTCACGAATGGTGAAGAAGTTGTTCAACGACTTGGACATCTTCTCGCCATTGATACGGATCATGCCGCAGTGCATCCAGGCATTGGCGTAGGGCTTGCCGGTGGCCGCCTCGCTCTGGGCGATCTCGTTCTCGTGGTGCGGGAACTCCAGGTCGCTGCCGCCACCATGGATATCGAAGCTTTCGCCCAGGCAGCAGGTGGACATCACCGAGCATTCGATATGCCAGCCCGGACGGCCCGGGCCCCACGGCGAATCCCAGTAGGGCTCGCCCGGCTTGACGCCTTTCCACAGCACGAAGTCGAGTGGGTCCTGCTTGGCCTCGTCGACTTCGATGCGTGCGCCAATGCGCAGGTCTTCGATCTTCTTGCGCGACAGCTTGCCGTAGCCGACGAACTTGCCGACACGGTAGTACACGTCGCCATTGCCCGGCGCGTAGGCATAGCCCTTGTCGATCAGGGTCTGGATCATCGCGTGCATGCCGGCGATATGGTCGGTGGCACGCGGTTCCTGGTCGGGTTTAAGGATGTTCAGGCGGCGCTCGTCTTCGTGCATCGCGTCGATCATGCGGGCGGTCAGCGCGTCGAACGACTCGCCGTTCTCATTGGCCCGGTTGATGATCTTGTCGTCGATGTCGGTGATGTTGCGCACGTAGGTCAGGTCATAGCCGCTCTTGCGCAGCCAGCGGGTGACCAAGTCGAAGGCCACCATGCTGCGGCCGTGGCCGAGGTGGCAGTAGTCGTACACGGTCATGCCGCACACGTACATGCGCACCTTGTTGCCATCGAGCGGTTTGAAGACTTCCTTGGTCTTGCTCAGGGTGTTGTAGATGGTAAGCACGAGAGTTCCTTAGCTGCCCCACGAATCGCGCAGGGTCACGGTGCGGTTGAACACCGGGCGACCTGGCTGGCTGTCCTTCAGGTCGGCGCAGAAGTAGCCTTCGCGCTCGAACTGGAAGCGGTCTTCAGGCTGGGCCTGGCCCAGCGAAGGCTCGGCGCGACAACCGGTCAACACCTGCAGCGACTCGGGATTGATGTTTTCCAGGAAGCTGCCGCCCTCCTCGGTCTTCTCCGGGTTCGGCGAGCGGAACAGGCGGTCGTACAGGCGCACCTCGCACTCGACGCTGGCCTCGGCCGGCACCCAGTGAATCACGCCCTTGACCTTGCGACCCTCGGGGTTCTTGCCCAGGGTGTCGGCATCGTACGAGCAACGCAGCTCGACGATATTGCCCTCGGCATCCTTGATCGCTTCATCGGCGCGAATCACGTAGCTGCCGCGCAGGCGCACCTCGCCGTTGGGCTCCAGGCGCTTGTAGCCCTTGGGCGGCTCTTCCATGAAATCGTCGCGGTCGATGTACAGCTCACGGGCGAACGGCAGCACGCGCACGCCCATGTCTTCCTTCGGATGGCGCGGCAGTTCGAGCTGCTCGACCTGGCCCTCGGGGTAGTTGGTGATCACCACCTTCAATGGGCGCAGCACGCACATGGCACGCGGTGCGGTGCGGTCGAGGTCATCACGGATGCTGAACTCGAGCATCGACATGTCGACCACGCCATCGGAGCGGTTGGTACCGATCATTTCGCAGAAGTTGCGGATCGACGCCGGGGTATAGCCGCGGCGACGGTAGCCCGACAAGGTCGACATGCGTGGGTCGTCCCAGGCGTGCACATGGCCTTCGTCCACCAACTGCTTGAGCTTGCGCTTGGAGGTGATGGTGTAGTTCAGGTTCAGGCGGCTGAACTCGTACTGGCGCGGGCGTGCCGGTACCGGCAGCTTGTCGAGGAACCAGTCGTACAGCGGACGGTGGCTTTCGAACTCCAGGGTGCAGATGGAGTGGGTGATGCCCTCGATGGCGTCCGACTGGCCGTGGGTGAAGTCGTAGTTGGGGTAGATGCACCACGTGTCGCCGGTCTGGTGGTGGTGGGCATGGCGAATGCGGTACAGGATCGGGTCGCGCAGGTTCATGTTCGGCGAGGCCATGTCGATCTTGGCGCGCAGCACGCGTTCGCCATCCTTGAACTCGCCAGCCTTCATGCGCGCGAACAGGTCCAGGTTTTCCTCGACGCTGCGCTCGCGGAACGGGCTGTTGCGGCCGGCCTCGGTCAGGCTGCCACGGTATTCCTTGGCCTGCTCGGGGGTCAGGTCGCAGACGTAGGCATTGCCCGACTTGATCAATGCCACCGCCCAGTCGTGCAACTGGTCGAAGTAGTCCGAGGCATAGCGCACCGGGCCCGCCCACTCGAAGCCCAGCCACTTGACGTCACGCTGGATCGAGTCGATGTACTCCTGGTCTTCCTTGGCCGGGTTGGTGTCGTCGAAACGCAGGTGGCAGACGCCGCCGAATTCCTGGGCCAGGCCGAAGTTCACGCAGATCGACTTGGCATGGCCGATGTGCAGGTAACCGTTGGGCTCCGGCGGAAAGCGGGTGACGATGCTGCTGTGCTTGCCCGAGTCCAGATCGGCCTGGACGATCGGCCGCAGGAAGTTCGCAGGGACGGCGGGGGCGCCTTTGGCAGCGGCGTTGGGCGCGTTGTCGGTGGGCTTGCTCATAGGATCCTTGAATGCTGGTATTCGGTCTGGGTAGGCCGATTGAATCAAAGGGCCTATCATAGCCGAAGCAGTCAAGCTGCTGACAGCCGGGCACCGACAAACTGGCGTGATTTATCGCGGCGTTTGATCGCAATCAGGCACAATGACCGCCGCGCGCCCTTTGTCGCCGTTGCCAGGCCCTGCGCCAGGCAGCAGCACGCGACCTGCGCCCTATTTCCGTTTGCATTGAAAGAGCGAATTTCAGCATGTCCAAAGTCAAACTGACCACCAACCACGGCGAAATCATCCTGCAGCTGGATGCCGAGAAAGCACCGCTGACCACTGAAAACTTCGTTCAGTACGTCAAGGATGGCCACTACGATGGCACCGTGTTCCACCGCGTCATCAAGGGCTTCATGATCCAGGGCGGCGGTTTCGAAGCCGGCATGAACCAGAAGAAAACCCGCGCCAGCATCCAGAACGAGGCTGACAACGGCCTGAAGAACAAGAAGTACAGCATCGCCATGGCCCGCACCATGGAGCCGCACTCCGCCTCGGCGCAGTTCTTCATCAACGCCTCCGACAACGACTTCCTCAACCACAGCGGCAAGAACGTTCAGGGCTGGGGTTACGCGGTATTCGGCGAAGTGATCGAAGGCCGTGAAGTGGTCGACGCCATCGAAAAAGTTGCCACCGGCTCCAAGGCTGGCCACCAGGACGTACCGAAGGACGACGTGGTCATCGAGAAAGCCGAGATCATTGAGTGATCCTGCTGATCTCCGATCTGCACCTGCAAGAAGAACGCCCGGACATTACCCGGGCGTTTCTTGATCTGCTCGAAGGGCGTGCACGCCATGCCTCGGCGCTGTATATCCTGGGCGACTTCTTCGAAGCCTGGATCGGCGACGACGCCATGACGCCGTTCCAGCAGTCGATCTGCCAAGCCCTGCGCCAGCTTTCAGACAGCGGCACGGCGGTATTCGTGATGCATGGCAACCGCGACTTCCTGATCGGCGAAGGCTTCTGCAAGGCCGCTGGCTGTACCCTGCTGGCCGACCCGAGCGTCGTCGAGCTGGGCGGCGAGCCGGTATTGCTGATGCATGGCGATACCCTGTGCACCCGCGATGTGGCCTACATGAAGTTGCGCCGCTACCTGCGTAACCCGCTGACCTTGTGGATACTGCGCCACCTGCCGCTGGCCACCCGCCAGAAGCTGGCGCGCAAGCTGCGCAGCGAAAGCCAGGCGCAGACGCGCATGAAAAACACCGAGATCGTCGACGTTACCCCCGAGGAAGTGCCCAAGGTGATGGCCGAACAGGGTGTTCGTACCCTGGTGCATGGCCATACCCATCGCCCGGCGATCCACAAGCTGGTGGTGGGCGAGCAGCCCGCACGGCGTATCGTGCTGGGGGACTGGGACCGTCGCGGCTGGGCCTTGCAGGTGGACGAACAGGGCTTCCAGCTGGCCCCGTTCGAGTTTTCCTAAGCGCGGCGGCGTCATGGGGAGCCCAAGACGCCTTGTGACCCAGCCGCCAGGTTGCTACCGGCCACTGATCGAAAAAATTACGGTATCGGCGCCTCTGTAACGTCTTGAAAGAGACGCGGCAGATTTTTTTCACGCACCCCCTGCAGTTTTGCCGCTCTCATTCGTCCTAAGTAATGAGATACCTCATGATTTCAGGACAGCCCACGAAAAGGAGCGTTCACATGTACAACTCGCAACCCTCGCTGCAGAGCGGGCGCACCCCGGGCAAGGAGCCCTCGGCGGCGGTCGTTGGAGATGCAGAGGAACGAATCGGCAATGAACAGATCCGTGAACTGCTGCGTGCCTATGGCCTGCGTACCAGCCTGATTCGCCTGAAGGTCATCGATGCCTTGCACAGCGCCGACCGCAATGGGCGCAGCATCGGCGTACGCGGTGTGCATACGCAACTGGAACAGCTGGATATCCCGCTGTCGTTCCTCAGCGTTCGCGAAGTGCTCAAGCGGCTGTGCACCGAGGGCGTCATCAGCCTGGGCAGTGACAAGTGCTACAGCCTCCAGCCACAGGCCCGTGCAGTGCTGGAACAGAGCGCCAGCCGCTGACCGCCTGGCCGACCCGATGCGGTCGGCCCGATGGGTTCAGTGCTTTACCTTGCGCCGCAGAACACCGTTGATGATCACGACTACCACGGCGATGCCGATCGCCAGGTACTGGAACGTCTGCTCGCTGATCGTTCCCTGCTTCTGCAGATAGCTCAGGCCGAACATCACGCCCATCATCAGCACGATGATCAGGATCGAGTACTTGAAGCGTTGCATATGAGTCATCGAAGGTTCCTTGCGACATCAGGGGCAGAAGGCTCGCAGCGAGCCGCCGCCATGATACAACGCACTAGGTGCCGGTGCTGCATTTCCTGCTGAGCGCCTTGCTCCTCGCCTGAAAGCATTGGGTTCCTCGCCATTTGGAGCCCGACCATGTTCAAGCGCCCCTTCCTCGCCAGCCTGCTGGCGTTTGCCTGCACCTCGAGCCACGCGCTCGACACCGTGCACCTGCCGCAGTCACACCTGCTCATGCTGGCCAGCGAACTGGCGAGCGCCGCGGGCCCCAGCCAATGGCAGCAACTCTGGCAACGCGTACGCCAGGCCGGCTATCTCGAGCCTCACCCCAGCCGACCTCACTTCACCCTGCCCCAGGCGATGCTGCCGGAACTCGCCCGGCAAACCCTGGAAAACGCCGACCACGCTGAAGCGCTGGGCACCACCCAGGCCCTCTATCGACGTGACCTGAGCCCTGCTGTTCTAGGTCAGCGTGAAGGGCGTGGGTTGAGCGCGTTGTGCTTGGTAGTGGACTGGCGAGCGCTGCCCGAACCGATGCGTGACTCGCCTCAGGCCTACTGGGCGTCGTCAGCCTGGTGACCAGCTACCCCTGCGACTGAGCCTACCCCACCCCTCGATCACCGTTTCTTACCTCGAACACGGAAAATCAAGGGCCACAGCGCACAACCGGTACCGAGTCCTACAGCCTCCCATCCTTAATGCCTGCGAGCCCTACCACCGAGCGGCTACAGCGCTCGGTCCGCTTGGCGCCTAGCGATGGTTTTCGCCGCTGGCCGAGAATTCAACCAAGCCCCTTACCCGCTCTGGCAAGGGGCCAGCCTGAACCAGGCATGGATAAAACGGCATCGCAAGTGCCCTTTTCGAGGAAGTCACAATGGAATCGAGCGACCTGGACCGAATAGACATCACCCAGCTTCCGCATTCGCTGCAATCGCTGATCGAATGCATCGGTATCGACAACGCCTACTTGTTGACCTGCACCTACGGCGGCAGACCCAAGTACATCCCCAAGCACCGCGAACGCACCAAGCTGGCGGACATCCTCCCCAGCGACGCCCTCGACGCCCTGATCAAGCGCTTTTCAGGGGTCGCACTGGAAATCCCCAAGCCTGACCACTTCCAAAGGCAGCTGCGCAACCTGCAGATCCGGGAAGAAAGCGCCAACGGCCTGTCGCGCAGCCTGTTGGCCGACAAGTACGGCCTGAGTCTGCGCCAGATCGGCAACATCCGCCGCCAGGACAACCACCTCCGCTGAACAGCGCCCCCATGCATCGACACCCTGCCCCACCCCTTTGAGGAAACCTACCCATGACAACAATGGACAACAACCTGATCGGCTCGGTCATCAACGCCCTGCCCATGGACCGCATGATCGCCGCGCCCCTGCAAGCGATGATCGAAGCGCAGGTCACTGCCAGCAAATCCTATGCAGACTTCCTGCTGAACGTCTGCATCAAGGATGGCAAGGCAAACGCCATCGAGTTCAACTACGAAGAGACCGTGCTGGACGACCAGGGCCAGACCACCGGCAGCGTCACACGAAAAATGCAGATTCCGCTGATGGCGGCAATCACTCACCCGAACATCTGCATCGAAGAAGGCAAGGTGGAGTTCGAACTGACCGTCAGCCAGATGGCAGAGAACAGCGCCTCCACCGAGGCGGGTGCCGAAGTGGATGGCTCTCTCGGCTGGGGGCCCTTCAAGCTCAATGTGAAAGGCAGCGTCAGCCACAAATCGGCGCAAACCCGCAAAACCGACACCCGCGCACGCTACGCCTTCAATACCACGGTCAGGCGTCAAGAGCCGCCTGAGGCATTGCAACGGGTCATGGAGTTCCTCACCGATGCCGCCGTGAAACCGATCCGCATTACGGAGTCTGAAAACAGTGGGGGCCAGAAACAAAACCCACCCCCCGCCGAATGAACATCCCCTGCTTCGCTAATCGACAATACGCCCCCGTTACTGGCGGGGGCCCTTGAGGAGCCCGACGCGTGGAATCCCACACCCCCAACCCAACCCCTATGACCTCAAGCGACCTCAGCGACATCACCCGCGGCCTGCAAGAAGCTGCCGCCGCCACACACACGCTGATCGCACAGCAGTACATCAAGCTGTTCGATCAGTTCTTCGACTGCGACACCGACGCACTCGGGAGCCCCATGAAAGCCAAGATGGTCGAAGTGGCCATGGACGAACAGCACACACTGCGGGTGCCATTGATCGCCCTGGTGTCTCCCCGGGGCCTGGCGCTGGAGCGCATGCAGGTCGACCTGTCGGTGCGGGTGAACGGTATCGACACGCAGGCGCTGGCCAAAGACAAGCCGGCAGCGGATGCCAAGGGGGCGCGTTTCCAGGTGACGGTGGGCGCCAGCGGCCGCCGCGGTGACCAGCGTGACCCCGACGAAGTGCAGATTCGCATGCAGTTCCAGGCCTGCGAGCCGCCTGAAGCGATCAACCGCCTGATCGAGGAATACACCAGCCTCATCATCCCCCGGCGTCACCCGGCGCCCACGCCCGTCGACGATGGACGCAACGAGTTCATCGACGCAGCAACGGTTCGCTGAACCGCCCGCCTGCCGTCAGAAATCCCGTTTGTAGAAAATATCCAACGAGCTGGCCAGCCCGCTGGCCGCCTCCAGGTACACCTTCTTGCTCAGTTTGTAGCGTAGCGCGATGGTGTTGGCGGGCTCGAACACCCCTACCCCATAGCGCAAACTGAGACGCTCGGTGAGGTTGCCGCTGGCCACCACGCTGGTGGTATTGCCCGAGCCCTCTGTATCCAGCTGGAAGTCATCGATCCCCAGGCGCGTCGCCAGGTTGCCGGTGATGCCGGCACTGCCTGCAAGGCCCAGGCCCAACGCCGCCTGCGCCAGCATGTTGTTGTCTTCGCCAGACGTGCTCAGCGGTCGCCCCAGCACCAGGTAGGACAAGGCCTGCTCCTGGCTCATGGCCGGCTCCGAGAACACCTGGGTGGTCGGCTGCTCGGCGCTGCCGCTCAGGCGAATACCGGCGATCACGTCATCGACCTGGCGAATGGCCTCGATGTCCAGGTAGGGCTGGTCGATGGGGCCGGCGAACAGAAGGCGCGCCCGGCGAATATTCAGGCGTTGGCCATAGGCTCGATAGCGGCCATCAGCCAGGCTGAGCTCGCCACGGGTGTCGAGGTTGTCACCGATGTGCACGTGCCCGAGCAAGTTGGCGGTAAGGCCGAAACCACTGAACGACAGTTTGTCGCGCCCCACCTCGACATCGATGTCCATGGCCACCGCCATGGGCGGCGTGCCCTCCTCGGTCTGATGACCAACGATTACCGTATCGTCGGACACCTTGACCGTCGAAGGCGGCAACTCGCGAATGGTGATCTTGCCCTTGGGCACCGCTACCTTGCCGGTGACCGCCAAGCGCTCGTCGACCAGGCGAATGGCGAGGTCCGGCGCCACTTCCAACGCGGCGTACGGCTCGACATTGACCGGCAATTGCTGGCCCTGCACACGCAGGTCCATGCCTAGCACCTGGCCCCAGGTCAGGTTGCCACTCAACTGCCCTCGCCCCGCCTCACCGCTGCGCCAGTCACCGTTCAGCTGCACCTGCTCACCAGCGATCAGGGCGCGCAACGAAAGTGCTTCCAGGCTCACCGGCAACTCGGCACCGCTGACGTGCCCCCCGCCAAGCTGCAACTCGCCATTGACCTGGGGTTGCAGCAGGTCGCCCGACAGGCGCCCGCTGCCGTCGAGGCGCCCGGCCAGGCGTTCGACCATCGGCACGAAGGGGCGAATGATCGACAGGTCCAGGCCAGACAGGCTGAAGTCGCCCGAAAGGGGCTTGTTCCGGCCCAGCGGGTCGATCCGTGCAGTCAGGTTCAGCTCACCCAGGCGCTCGCCACGGAACGCCAGCCGGGCATCGACCTGGCGTGGCGCGAGGGTGCTGTCCAGGCGCAGGGCCTGGTAGGGGAAGTCGAGCCATTGCTCCTTGTCGCGCACCCTCAGGGTGCCGCCACTGGCGTCGATGCGAATATTGCCCTTGGGGCCGCTGGCCGGCAGGTCCAGGTTGATGTCGGCATCGAGCAGCCCCTGCCAGGCGAAGTCCTTCGGCAACCACTGGGCCAGGCTTTCCAGGGGGAACTGCTTGAGGTGGTAGCGCAGGCGCGGCTCCGGCGCCAGGCGCTGGTCATCGCCGCACAGGCTGGCCTGATCTGAGCGCCAGCAATGGGCGAACAGGTCAAGTTGGCCGCTGGCCAGGCGCTGCAGCCGGGCAGGCGCCTGCAACTGCCAGTCCTGGCCACCTGAGCGAATACGCCCACTGGCCAGGCGGCCACGCCAGTCGCCCGACGCCAGGGTGCCATCCAGCGCCAGGTCGAGCTTGAGCTGCGGGCCATCGAGCGCCAGGCTCAGCGCCTGCTGGCGGGCATCGCCCTTGCCGTTGGCAGCCAAGTCGCCCAGCGCGGTATCGCCCAGGCGGATGTTGCCAAGATCGAGGCTGAGCTGGCCGCGTTGGGCGTTGTCCAGTCGCACGTTCAGGTCCAGTCGTTGAATGCGGTTGTCAGCTTGGGCCAATTGCTGGCCTTGCAAGGTCAAGGTGCCCTGGGGAGCCGCAAGCGTACCGGCGATATCCAGTCGTCCCTTGGCCTGGCCTTGCAACCTGGGCCACAGCTGGCCCAGGCGCGGCAGGTCGAGGTCGATGCGGCCGGCCAGGCGTTGTTGCAGGCTGCCACTGCCATTGATGCGGTTGTCGCCCAGTTGCACCGCCAGCGTACCGAGGGTCCAGGCCTCGCCGGCCCCATTGGCTTCGGCTTTGAGCAGGGCCGGCTGGCCACGCAGCCGGCCCTTGAGGTCAAGCAGCGCCTCCAACTGCAGGCGCCCGTCCTTCAACTCGCCCTGGCTGCGCAACGGCCCGGCCAAGGTGCCTGGCATTTCTGCAAGCCAGTACCCCGGGTCGAGGGCCGACAATTGCAGGTCGACATCCCAGGCCAGGGTATCGGCAAAGCGCAGGGCAACGCTGCCAGCGGCCTTGCCCTGCCCTGCGGTCAAGGCCAGCTGGGGCAGACGTACCTGGCTGAGGTCGCCGTCGAACGGGCTGGCCAGGTTGAATACACCTGCCGGGCCGTCGAGATCGCCGTCGAAGCGCCCCTCATACTGACCATTGCGATAACGCACCTGCGCGGTCAAGCGCTTGAGGGTGACTTGGGGCGCCTGTTCCAAGGGGTACAGGCGCAACCAGGGGAAGTCCAGCCATTCGAGCTGGGCGTCGGCCATCAGCTCCTGCTGCCAGTCGACACTGGCTTGCAGCTTGATGTGCTGGGTGTCGCTGGCGCTGAGGTCCAGGGCATCCAGCCTGGCGCCCTTGGCGTCCACCTTGCCAGTCAGCACCAGGGCGATGGGGCCCTGATCGGCGGGCAGGCTGGCCGTGCCACGCAATTGATAACCCTTGAGCAAGTCGCCTTCGGCCTTGAGGTCCAGGGGGTTGAATTGCAGGGTGTCGGGCAAGGTGCTGCCAGGCTTGAACGCATCGGCGTGGATATCAAGGCGTGCAGGCAGGTGCTCGGCCAAGGCTTGCAATTCGCCCTTGAGGCGAGCGTCGAGGTAGCCGCTGCTGGTGCCTTCGAGGTTCAAGGTTTTCTGCAAGTCGCCCTTGACGACCAGGGCAAGCGACCAGGGCTTGCCATCCACGGCAGGCAGCTGCAGGGTTGCGTCGGCTTGTAAAGGCCAGTCACCTTGGGGAAGCAGCATGCCCTGGAGGCTTAGCTTGAGATCGTCGCGTTGCAGCTGCAGGGTGTCGATGCGCAGGCCTTGGGCGGTCCAGTGCGCGGCCAGTTGCAAGTCACCCAGCAGGTCACTGCCATCCAGGCGCAACTGTCCTACCCGGACCTCACCCAGCTCGATGGCCAGCGGCAGGTTCAACGCGGGCAATTGCAGCGGCCCGCTGTCAGGTTGGTCTGGGGCTGGCGCGAAGGTCATGTCGACACGTTCGGCCTGCAAGCGCTCGATGCACAGGGTGGCGCGCAACAGGCACGACGGCGACCAGGCCAGCTGCGGCGCCTGCAACTCGACCCGATCGCCATCCTGCGCCCAGTTCAACTGCTGCGCCTGCCACTGCCCACCGAGACGCCCCTCGAAACCCTCCACCTCCAACCCTGGAACCTGGCCCAGCAACCATCGGCTGCCGCCCTGGGTGCCCAGGGTCAGCCCCAGGCCCAGGGTTATAAGCAGCAATAGCCCCAACAACGCCAGCAGTACGCCTTTGAACACACGCATCACAGCTCCGGCCCCATTGAGAAATGCAGACGAATGCCACCGTCGTCATCCAGCGCACGGGCCAGGTCCAGGCGCAGGGGGCCGACCGGCGACACCCAGCGCACGCCGAAACCCACGCCGGTCTTGAGGCTGGGCAGTTCCAGGGAATTGAACGAGTTGCCCTGGTCGATGAAGGTCGCCACGCGCCATTTCTCCGTGACCGAATACTGGTATTCCGCACTGCCCGCCAACAGGTAGCGCCCGCCGATACGGTCGCCGTCGCTGTTCTTCGGCGACAGAGTCTGGTAGTCGTAGCCGCGCACGCTCTGGTCGCCACCGGCGAAGAAGCGCAGCGACGGCGGGATGTTGTTCTGGTAGCCATTGGTGGCGCTGCCACCGAATTGCAGGCGCCCCAGGAACCGATGGTTCTGCCCCAGGGTGGTCAGGCCCTTGAGTAGCACGTTGCCATGCACCAGGTTGGTGTCGGACACCAGCCCTTGCTTGGCCGCCTGCACATCGAACTGCAAACGGTAGCCATTGTGCGGGTCGATCCGGTTGTCGCTGCGCAGGTAGGAGAAGCTCACCCCCGGCATCAGCAGGTTGCTCAGGCCGGAATCGTCGCCCAAGCGATACTCTTCGCGCTGGTACTTGAGCGAGATCACCCGCTGCCAGCCGCTGGGCAACTTGCTGTGCCACTCGGGGCCGACGGTGAGCAGCTTGCTCAGGGTGTCGGTGCCAGCGATTTCCTCGTTCTGGTAGCCGCCGGCGAACCGCAGCTTGTCGGTCAGCGGTGGGTCCAACGGCACGTCATACCACAGCCCGACGTTCTGCCGGGGCGCCGACAGCTCGGTTTCCCAGCCATAGCTATGACCCTGCGCGTTGACCCAATGGCGCGTCCAGTTGGCCTTGCCACGCGGCCCCACGTCGGTCGAAAAACCCAGGCCAAGGCCCAGGGTACGGGGCTTGCGGGTATCGAGACGAACATCCACCGGCACCACCTCGGCCACCGCCGCAGTGGGCGCAGCGTCCACCCGCACACCTTCAAAATAGCCGCTCGATTGCAGGTCGTTGTTCAGTTCGGCGATCAGCTCGGAGTCGTAGGGGGTGCCTGGCTTGAAGCCGACCATGCGTTGCAGCAGGTCTTCATCGAGGGGCGCGTCCCCGCCGAAGCTGACCTTGCCCAGGCGGTAGCGCGGGCCGCTCTGGTAGACCAGCTCGATATCGGCCACGCCAGCCTGGGGGTCGACCGCCAGGCGCTGGCGGGTGAAGCGGCCACTGAAGAACCCATAGCGCGAAGCCTGGTTCTGGATCAGCCGCTTGGCGTCTTCGTACGCCCCGTGGTTGAGCGGCTCACCAGCCCGCAACGCTCGGCTGTCGGGGATGCGGAATGCCTTCATCTCGCTGGCCGGCCCTTCGATACGCACGTTCACGTTGCGCAGCCGCACCGGCTCGCCGGGCTGCACATGAATGACCAGCCGCAGCGGCTGGTCGGCCTTGGCCGGCGCCTTGACCTCGGTGTCGATCTGCGCCTGGTAGTAGCCAAGGGCCTGGGCGGCTTTGCGCGCCTGCTCCTCGGCACCCCGGCTGAAACGCAACAAGGCCTCCTCGTCGCGGTCGCCAAGGCTGCCGATGTAACCTTCGATATTGGCCTGCAGTTCCTTGTTGGCCGGTTTTACCCGCACCGACAGCTCACTCTGGCCCCATGCTGTACAACTGGTGGCCAGGATGACCAGGCCCCAGGTAAGTCGTCCTGAATACGTCATGCGGCGCATCCTACCAGACCCAGGCGCCAGAGGGGCGGCTGGCCAACGGACTCAGCCGCTGAGCGCCTGCGAAGACACCGGGTTGGGATGGAAGAACACCTTCTCCAGGATAGGCCCTACAGCGATTTCGCCGACTTCCTGGTAACCCTGACGCTGGTAGAACGCCAGGTAATGGGGGTTGCCGCTGTCCAGCACCACGCCTTGGGTATGAGGATCTTCCGCACACCAGTTGTGAACAGCCTGTAACAATTGCTCGCCGTAATCCTGCCCCTGGAACTGTGGGTGCACCCCCAGCAACGGCAGCACATGCACATTGCCGCTGGGCAGGCAGCTCGACAACGCAGCTTGGTACGCCAGGTAGCGGCGTGTGCAGCGCAGGCCCGCCCCCAGCATCATGCGCAAACGCCAAGCCCAGCTATCGACCACACCCAGGCGCCGGTGTGGCGGCGCGATCAGCGCAACGCCCACCAGGCGGTCTTCGAGCAGCAAGCCGATGGCGGGCAGCTGCAGGAAGAAATGCTGGCGTGTCCATTCGCGCAGCAACACCCGCAGACGCCGCTCATAGCCCGGTCGCTGGCCCTCGAACAGGTAGGCGAAGGTGGGTTCATGGCGGTAGGCATGGTAGAGCAGCGAGCGCACCTCGCGACTGTAGCCGGCGTCGAGCAAGCACACCTGGGCCTGGGCGGCAGTGGTCTCGGGCATTGCGACGAACCTCCTTGCATGGGCATACAGTGCCTTGGAGATGGACTGCGCCGTATCGTTCCTCTCGAAGCAACCCTAGCAGCGCGCTCCAGCGGCCGCCACGCTGGTGGACACGGCCAATGTCGGCTAGCATCCGAAGCTTTTACCAGGGTTGCCTTTCCATGAAGATCGTCTCGTTCAACATCAATGGCCTGCGCGCCCGCCCGCACCAGCTGGCGGCGTTGATCGACAAGCACCAGCCGGACGTGATCGGCCTGCAGGAAACCAAGGTCAGCGACGAGCAGTTCCCGCTGGCTGAAGTCCAGGCCCTGGGCTACCACGTGCATTTCCATGGCCAGAAGGGCCACTACGGTGTCGCGCTACTCTCGCGCCAGGCGCCGCTGTCGGTGTTCAAGGGCTTTGCCAGCGACGAGGAAGACGCCCAGCGTCGCTTCATCTGGGGCACCTTCGCCGACGCCGACGGCACGCCCATCACCGTGATGAACGGCTACTTCCCGCAAGGCGAAAGCCGCGACCACCCCACCAAGTTCCCGGCCAAGCAGCGCTTCTACAGCGACCTGCAAGCACTGCTCGAAGGCCAGTTCAAGAACGACCAGGCCTTGGTGGTGATGGGCGACGTGAACATCTCGCCCCAGGACTGCGACATCGGCATCGGCGCCGACAACGCCAAGCGCTGGCTGAAGACTGGCAAGTGCAGTTTCCTGCCCGAGGAGCGTGAGTGGATGGAGCGCCTCAAAGGCTGGGGCCTGGTAGACAGCTTCCGGCACCTGCACCCCGAGGTGGCCGACCGTTTCAGCTGGTTCGACTACCGCAGCCGCGGCTTCGAGGACGAGCCCAAGCGTGGGCTGCGCATCGACCTCATCATGGCCTCGCAAGGGCTGCTGCCGCGGGTCAAGGCCGCCGGTGTGGACTATGAGCTGCGCGGCATGGAAAAACCGTCCGACCACGCGCCGATCTGGCTCGAACTGAGCTGAAGCCTGAGGGGGCGCCAGCTTTACAGGCTCACCCCCAACGCCTGGCGCACCTGTTCGCCGCGCGCGTCGTCGGCCGCGCTCACCACGGCGAAGGCATAGTCGCCATGGGACCAGTAGCGCGCCTCCAGTAGCCCATCGGTGCGCTGTCCGTTGGGCATCTCGAAACGCTTGCCGGGTGAGCGCATGAACAAGCTGATGCGCTGCCCCTGGCCATCCTGGAACACCAGCAGCGCAGCCGGGCCATTCTCGTTGGCCAACAGGCGCGCCCCCACTGGCCGCAGGCCATAACTGCTGAGGTCCGGCAACTGCCCGACACGGTTGAAGTGCCGGCCCAGCCAGGCTTGCAATTGCGCGGGGTCATTGGCCTGCACGTCCAGCGCAGGGGTATCGGCGAACAGCTTGTGGGCCTGCACCGCGTCCGCCATGGGCTGCACGCTGGCCATCAACGCCGCATCACGCGCCTGCCAGCCCCCCAGCCCGCCCAGGCCCACCGCCAACACCAGCACCGCCGCTGTTGCCCAGCGCTGCTGGCGACGCTGACGCAGGCGCCGACGTAAATGCCCCAGCTCGAGCGCAGGGTTATGCGGCATTTCGCTGAACCCCGCCAAGGCGGTACGCAGGCGTCGAGCATCGTTGCGCCACGCCTCGATCCGTGCGGCCTGCTCCGGGTTGGCAGCCAGCCAGGCCTGCACCTCGGCGCGTCGCGCAGGCTCCAGGCGGTCGTCGATGAAGGCATGCAGCTCTTGCTCGGTGGGAATCAGGCGTGTCATTTCAGTCTCCGCAAGGCCGGGGACAGCGGCTTGCCCTCGGTCAGTTGACGCAGTGCCGCACGGGCGCGCGAAAGCCGCGACATCACCGTGCCAATGGGAATATCCAGGGCCTGGGCGACTTCCTTGTAGCTCAGCCCTTCCACGCTCACCAGCAAGAGCAAGGCGCGCTGCTCACTGGGCAGAAGCGCAAAGGCTTGCAGGTCGGCCTGGGCCAGGACGATGTCCTCGGTACCCCAGCCGCTCGCCTCCTCGGCCTCATGCCCGCGTCCGAACCAGCCCAGCCAGCGCGCATGCAGGCGGTCGCGGCGTTTGCCGTCGAGAAACAGCCGGTAAAGGATGGTGAACAACCAGGCGCGCAGGCTTTGCGCCTCGCGCTGCTGGCCGCTGCGGGTCAGGGCGCGCTCGACGGTGGACTGCACCAGGTCATCGGCGCTGCCACTTTCACGCGTCAGCCACAGGGCGAAACGGCGCAGGCTTTGCAGCAGCTCGCGCCATTGTTGTTCATCCAGGTCGTGCATGGTCAGGTCCCGGCCCCATGGGGCAGTCAGTGTAAAGGGCAGACGCGGCGACATGAAATGTATTCCCTTGCCGGGAATAAAAATCTTGGCCGCTCGTCGTACCGGCTCATTCATCGACGCGGACCGTCCCCATGAACACCCCTCTGCAAGGCTCTGCCAAGGCCGTGCGCCTGGCCGCCATCGCTGCCGGCGTCCTGGCCCTGGGCGCCTGCTTCGCCTATGCCGCCGGCTGGCTCGGCCAGACGAAGCTGCCCCCCCAGCGCATCATCGACACCTTCGAGGCCCAGGCGGGCCAGCACCCGGGTTATCGCAAGAACCACGCCAAGGGCCTGTGCGTCAGTGGCTACTTCCAAAGCAGCGGCCAAGCTGCGGCCTTCTCCACGGCGCGGGCCTTCAGCCAGGCGCGCGTGCCGGTGATCGGCCGCTTCGCCATTGGCGGCGCCAACCCTTATAGCCCGGATACCAGCGTGCCCACCCGCAGCCTGGCAATCCAGTTGAGCACCGACGATGGGCAGGTTTGGCGTACTGGCATGAACAATCCGCCGGTGCTGCCGGTCAGCACCCCCCAGGCTTTCTATGAATTGGTCGTGGCCACCACGGCGGTGCCAGGCACCGGCAAGCCGGACCCGGCGAAAGTCCAGGCATTCTTCGCCGCCCACCCGGAAAGCGCCCCGTTCCGCCAGTGGTCGGCCAGCTACAAGGCCAGCGACAGCTTCGCCAGCACCGACTACAACAGCATCAACGCCTTCCGCCTGGTCGACGCCAGCGGCAAGGCCCAGCCAGTACGCTGGCGCCTCGAGCCGCAAACACCCTTTGCGGCGCTGCCAGCACAGGTCGACGACAAACAGTTCCTGCAACATGACCTGCAACAGCGCCTGGCCCAAGGCCCCTTGCGCTGGACCCTGCGCCTGACCCTGGCCGACCCCGGCGACCCCGTGGACGACCCCGCCAAGCCCTGGCCAGCGCAACGACGCAGCATCGATGCCGGCACGCTGGTGATCGAGCAGGTCGATGCCCCCGAGCAAGGCGCCTGCCGCGACTTGAACTTCGACCCGCTGATCCTGCCGCAGGGCATCGAGCCTTCCGCCGACCCGGTGCTTGCTGCCCGCTCGTCAGCCTATTCGGAGTCGTTCAACCGCCGTAGCCGCGAAACCCTCGGCACAGGAGCACGCCCATGAAACCCACTGCCTTCCCCCCCCTGGCCCGCCTTCTGCACTGGTTGATGGCCGTGCTGATCCTGGCGATGCTGTTCATTGGCGTGAGCATGGTCAGCGACCTGTCCACCCGCTACCCACTGCTGGTGGAGCTACACAAGGCCACCGGCCTTGCGCTACTGGCCCTGGTGCTGGTGCGCATCGTGCTTCGCCTGAGCCTGCCGCACCCGCCCCTGCCCAACGAAATGCCATCGCTACAGCGCCTGGCAGCAGGCGCCTCGCACCTGGTGCTGTATGCACTGATGCTGGCCATGCCGTTGCTCGGCTGGGCGATGCTTTCGGCCGGCGGCTACCCACGTCCCTTGCAACTGCCGGCAATCGCCCCCCACGACCTGCAACTCTATGCGGTGCTACGCCAGGCCCATGGCTGGGCGGGCTACCTGTTGTTCGCGACCATCCTGGCTCACCTCGGCGCAGCCCTGGTGCACGCCCTGGTGCACCGCGACGGCGTATTGCGCAGCATGTGGCCCGGCCCGCTGCGCCGTAGCGAATAAGTCCACGGCGAATGTAGGACAGGGTCGACAGGTACAAACCGTTGTCACTACCATCGACCCTTTACCTGCCCGCCTGGACCCGCTCGATGAACCCCGCCTCAAACCCTGCCACCCCTACCCTCGATCTACGCCCGCTACTGTTGGTGAACATGGCCTGCACCATGTCGATGATGGCCTTCGTCGCCCTGATCGGCCCCATTGCCCGCCTGCTGAACATGCCCACCTGGCAGGCCGGCGCAGCCGTCACCGTGGCGGGGGTGGTCTGGGTGCTGCTGGCACGACCCTGGGGCCGCGCCGCCGACCGCCTGGGGCGCCGCCGGGTGCTGCTGTTGGGCTGCGCAGGCTTCACCCTGGCGTACTGGGCGCTGTGCCTGTTCATCGACGGCGCCCTGCGCTGGCTGCCGGGTGCGACCCTGGCCTTCGTCGGGCTGATGCTGACCCGCGGGCTGATCGGTGCCTTTTATGCTGCGATCCCAGTGGGCGGCAATGCACTGGTAGCCGACCATGTCGCGCCGCAGCAACGCGCCCGCGCCATGGCATCGCTGGGTGCTGCCAACGCCGTCGGCCTGGTGCTCGGCCCAGCCGTCGCAGCGCTGCTGGCGCACCACAGCCTGAGCATGCCGTTCTACGTGATGTCGCTGCTGCCAGCGGCTGCGTTCGTGGTGCTGCTGTTCACATTCAAACCGCAGCCTCTGCCTCATCGCCATGCGCCAAGCCCGGTGCGTCTGGGCGACCCCCGCCTGCGTCGGCCATTGCTGGTGGCGTTCACCGCTATGCTCAGCGTGACGGTGTCGCAGATCACTGTTGGATTCTTCGCCCTGGACCGCTTGCAACTGGCCTCGGCCGACGCCGCCCAGGCCGCCGGCATCGCCCTGACCACGGTGGGTGTGGCGTTGATCCTGTCGCAGGTCGTGCTGCGCCAGCTGGAGTGGCCGCCGCAGAAGATGATCCGGGTAGGTGCCAGCGTCTCGGCCCTGGGCTTCGCGGCGGGCGCACTGGCGGCCACGGCACCTGCGCTGTGGGCCTGCTTCTTCGTCGCGGCCGCCGGCATGGGCTTCGTCTTCCCGGCGTTCTCGGCCCTGGCGGCCAATGCCATGGAGGCCAGCGAACAAGGTGCCACCGCAGGCTCGGTCAGTGCTGCGCAGGGCATGGGGGCGGTGATCGGGCCGCTGGCTGGCACCCTGGTCTATGCTGTCGACCCGCGCCTGCCGTTCCTGGCGGTGGCCGCGCTGCTGCTGGTGGTCGGTCTATGGCCCAGCCACGCCGACCAACACCGCTGACAAGCACAGCGCGTTGCCGTGCAGAGTGTGTTTTAATGCGATGCCCATTATTTTTGACACCCCTACACTCATTCTCAAGGCGGCTATGGACACCGGGACACGACTCAAACTGGTGCGTGAACGCAACAACCTCTCCCAACGTGAACTGGCCCGCCGCAGTGGCCTGACCAACTCGACGATCTCGCAGATCGAACAGAACCGCGTCAGCCCTTCGGTCAGTTCTCTGAAAAAGCTCCTCGAAGGCATCCCCATGAGCCTGGCCGAGTTCTTCAGCTTCGACGAGCCAGTGCGCGAGGAACGCTTCGTGTTCCGCGGCGGCGAGCAACCTGACCTGGGCCGCAACGGCCTGCGCATGCTGCTGGTCGGTGCCAGTGTCGAAGGCCGGCAGATGCGCATGTTGCGCGAACTCTACGCCCCAGGCGCCGACTCCGGCGAGCCCATCGTGCATGCCGAAGGCGAGGAATGTGGCTTGGTCACCCGTGGCACCATCGAGCTGTGGGTCGACGGCCAGGTCAGCGTGCTGAATGCAGGCGATGGCTACTACATTCCCACTACCCTGCCCCACAGTTTCAAGAACCTCGGCCCCGACGAAGCGGAAATCATCAGCGCCAACACCCCGGCGAACTTCTGACTCACCATGCCTGCCCCCAGCAGCCGTGAAGCGTGCCAGTGCCTGCGTGACGCCGCCTTGGGCGTGCAGGCACTGGTCGTTACCGGTCGCCCGGGCGCAGGCCTGTTCGAGGTGAGCATCGGCGACTGGCAATTGACCCTGGCCCTCGACGATGAAGGCCTGGCCCATTGCACCCTGTGCAGCGCGCCCGATGGCCAGTCGGCCGGGCTGGATGACTGGCAGCGCTACGGCACCAACCCCACCGACCTGCTGAGCATCTGGGAACGCGGGCGCATCGAGCAGTTGCTGGCCTTTGAGCGTTGAGCGTCAGGCCAAGGCCGCCTCGACGAAATCCAGGCGGTCCTGGCCGAAGAACATCTGCTCCCCCACGAACAGCGTCGGCGCACCGAACACCCCACGGGCCACAGCCTCCTCGGTGGTTGCGCGAAGCTGCGCCTTGACCTCGGCATTGCCTGCCAACGCCTGCAACTGGGCAGGATCGAAGCCGCCCTCGACAAGGGTTCGCTCGAGTACCGCTGGGTCCGAAAGATTGCGCCGCTGCGCCCAAAGCCCATTGAACAGCAGCGCGAGCAGCGCCTCGAAGCGTTCCGGGCTACGCAACTGCACGCCGACCACCCCGCGCATCAACGCCAGGGTGTTGACCGGGAACCCTGGCGGCAGGCCGAACGCCACGCCATAACGCTCGGCAAAACGCGAAAGGTCCACCAGCATATGCCGCCCCTTGGCCGGCACCATGGCCGGTGACGCGTTGCCGGTGGCCTGGAATACCCCACCCAGCAGCATTGGGCGATACACCAGGTTGGCGTCGTGTCGGGCGCACAGCGTCGGCAGTTGGGTCCAGGCCAGGTAGCTGGCCGGGCTGCCCAGGTCGAAGAAGAACTCCACAGTCTTGGTCATGCTTCAGTCCTTGTATCTGTCAGCGGGTTACCAGCGTTCGATCCACGGGCGCAGGTCGAGTTCGAAGGTCCAGGCATCCCTGGGCTGGGCGTGCAGGAACCAGTAGCTGTCGGCGATGTGCGCGGGGTCGAGGATACCGTCCTGGTCCTTGAGGGCGTAGCGCTCGGGAAAGTTGTCGCGGATGAACGCGGTGTCGATCGCCCCATCGACCACCACATGGGCTACATGGATGTTTCGTGGGCCCAGCTCGCGAGCCATGCTCTGGGCCAAGGCACGTAGCGCATGCTTGGCCCCGGCGAATGCGGCGAAGCCTGCGGCGCCTCGGGTACCGGCCGTGGCGCCGGTGAAGATCAGCGTGCCACGCTCACGGGTGACCATGCGCTTGGCCACCGCCTGGGCGGTGAGGAACCCGGCGAAGCAGGCCATTTCCCAGATCTTGAAGTACTTGCGCGGGGTTTCCTCGAGGATCGAACAGGGCACGTTGGCGCCAATGTTGAACACGAAAGCCTCGATGGGGCCGATATCGCGTTCGATGGTCTCGACCAGCTCGACCACCTCCTCTTCCTTGCGTGCATCGGAGCCAAAACCATGGGCCTGGCCACCCGCCGCGCGGATCTCGTCCACCAGCGGTTGCAGCTTCTCCACCTGGCGCCGGGTGACGCAGGCCACATAACCTTCGCGGGCGAAGCGCTTGGCAATCTCGCCGCCCGTCGCATCGCCCGCGCCGATTACCAGAGCCACTTTTTGTCGTTGTGTCATCGGGGCCTCACTTTAATGAACGATCATTTAGTAAACGAACGCTATGCTATGATCGCCACACCGTCAAGCCAACAGCCGAGGTACGCGGATGCGTTATTCCGTCGATCACAAGCAACAGACCCGCGAAAAGCTGCTCGCCAGCAGCGGCGCCCTGGCCAAGCGCGGCGGTTTCGCCAGCACCGGTGTCGCCGGGCTGATGAAGGCCATCGGCCTGACGGGCGGCGCCTTCTACAACCACTTCCCTTCCAAGGACGACCTGTTCACCGAGGTGGTCCGCCACGAGCTTGGCAACAGCCCGCTGGCACGTCTGGCCAGCAAGGGCGCCGACCGCCAGCGCCTTCGCCGCTGCCTGGCGCAGTACCTGAGCCTGGCGCACCTGCACAACACCGAGGGCGGCTGCGCGATTCCGCCACTGGGCGTGGAAATCGCCCGGGCCGAGCCACAGGTCCGCGAGGAAGCCGAACACTGGCTGGTGCAATTGCACGCAGCGTGGAGCAAGACCCTGGAGGACGAGCAACTGGCCTGGGCCTTGATCAGCCAGTGCGTGGGCGCGGTGGTGGTCGGGCGCATGCTGGCCAGCGAAAGCGTCCAGCAGCAGCTGCTGCAAGCCAGCCAACACTTCGTCGACAGGGCGCTGGATGAAAAGCGCTAGCCTGTTGCTGGGCCTGGCCCTGAGCCTCACGGCCCATGCTGACAACGCCTGCCCGCCCGGCCAGTACCAGGTCTGCCTGATGGGCTGCTTCTGTGCGCCGGTCGACCCCGGCCAGGTTGGCCAGGTGCTGGGCGATGTGGAGCGCATGGCCAGCGCCAGCCTGGTATTCGCCCTGCAGCAGGCGCGCGATGAAGCCAACACCGCCGGCACCCAGCCGATCCCCCTGCACATCCGCGCCCAGCTCGAACCTTGGTATGACTTCGCCGTGCTCGATGCCGCGCGCTACCGGGTGGGTGACCCGCAACAGTTCAGCGCGGCCAATGCCTTGTTGCATAACCCGGATGTGAATGCGGTGACCTTGATCGACACCATCATTTTCCGCCGCACTGCGGATGCCGAGGACAACGTGGCGTTGTGGGCCCACGAGCTCAAGCATGTGCAGCAGTACCAGGCGCTTGGCGTGGAGGAATTCGCCCGGCGCTACACGCGGGACTTCAACGCCCTGGAAGGGCCGGCCTACGCCATCGAGGCCGAGGTGGCGAAGGCCCTGCGCGAGCGCAGTTCAGGAAAGGCTCGATAGCCCCCAGACATCAGCGCAACAGCTGCTGGATCTGCTCGTGCAAGGTATCCAGGTCGAACGGCTTGGCCAGGATCGGCGCCTTGCGCGCGATCGGGCTGCCGGACTCGAGGATCTCCGCCGGGTAGCCGCTGATGAAAATCACCTTCAGGTCCGGTCGCAGCTTCACCGCAGGCTCGGCGATTTCCACGCCGGAAATGCCGCCGGGCAGGCGAAAGTCGGTGACCATCAGGTCCAGGTGCGGCTTGCTGGCCAGGATCTCGAAGGCCTGCTCGCCATCTTCGGCCACCAGCACGTGGTAGCCCTCGCCTGCCAGGTAGTCCCGCAGGATCATGCGGATGGCCGGCTCGTCTTCGACCACCAGCACCACATCTTGTGCATCTTCACTCATGACAACGCCTTGATATTCAATAGGTTGGCCATCAGACCCCAGGCTCGCGCAGAGGTTGCCGCGCCGGGTCGCTTTGTTGGCTGGCCGTGACCAACGGCAGCAATACGCTGAAGGTGGCGCCACGGCCCTCAGCACTTTCCACCAGAATTCGCCCGCCGTGGGCATGGACGATCTGTTCGGAGATATACAGCCCCAGCCCCAGGCCACCGGTGGCCTGCTGCACCGCAACCCGCTCGAACTGCTGGAAGATACGTTGCTGGTTGGCCAGGCTGATGCCCATGCCCTGGTCCTGCACCTGCACGCAGGCCGCGCCGTCACGCAGCGACACGCGCACCTGCACCGGCTTGCGCTCGCCATAGCGCAAGGCGTTGGACAACAGGTTGGCTACCACCTGCTCGATGCGGAACTCGTCCCATTCGCCCTGCAACGGCTCGCATTGTTGCAACTCGATATGCGTATCCGCAGCGCTGGCCTGGGCCGTGAAGTTTTCTACCAGGCCACGTACCAATTGCCCCAGGTCGAACACCTTGGGCCGCAGCGACAGTTTGCCGGTGCGGATGCGCGACACATCGAGCATGTCCTCGACCAGGCGAATCAGGCTGTTGATCTGCCGCTCGTCGCGCTCGACCATAGCTTGCAGCTTGTCGCCACTGAACGCCGCCAGGTTGCCCTTGGCCAGGTGCAACTTGCGCAGCTGGGTTTCCAGGATCAGGCCGTTGAGCGGCGTGCGCACCTCGTGGGAGACGATCGACATGAAGTCATCGCGCATGCGCACCGCGTGTTCCAGCTCGATGCGCGCCACCTGCAACTGCGCCAGCAACTGCTCCTGCTCCTGCTGGCTGCGCTCCAGCGCCTCCAGTTGGCGGCCAAGGATCTTGTGTTGGCGGAACAGGTCGACGAACACCGACACCTTGCTCTTCACCGCCTGGGTGTCCAGTGGCTTGTGCAGAAAATCCACCGCACCGCTTTCGTAGCCCTTGAAGGCGTAGTTCATTTCCCGGCCAGCGGCACTGACGAAGACGATCGGGATGTTCTTGGTCTTCTCCATGCCGCGCATCAGCTCGGCCAGTTCGAAACCGTTCATGCCCGGCATCTGCACATCGAGGATCGCCAGGGCGAACTCGTGCTCGAGCAACAACGACAAAGCCTGCTCGGCCGACTGCGCCTGCTGCACCTCGCGGCCTTCGCCCTGGATCAGGGCATCGAGGGCCAGCAGGTTTTCCGGCAGGTCGTCGACGATCAGCAGCTTGGCAGTGATAGGGCTCAACATGCTCAGGGTTCCAGGGTAGCGAGCAATTGCCCGATACCATTGAGAGAAAGAAGATGGTCGGGCCGATGCAGGGCCAGTGCGGCCTCCGGCATCAGTGCGACCTGGGCATCACGAGGGTCCTGGACCACCGTCCGCCCCCCTTGCGTTTTTATATAAGCCAAGCCCTGGGCACCATCCTCGTTGGCCCCCGTCAGCAAAACACCAAGCAGGCCGTCACCATACGCATCGGCCGCCGATTGGAACAGGAAATCTATCGCAGGGCGGGAAAAATGCACCGGCGCCTCCTGGCTCAACGACAGGCGTAGGTCGCGTTCCACCGAGAGGTGATAACCAGGGCCGGCCACGTAGATCTGCCCGGCAACGATCGGTTCCTTGTCACGTGCCTCGCGCACCGGCCTGTCCAGGCGGCGCTGCATGACCTCGGCCAGTTGGCTGTGGCGATCGTCCGGCAGGTGCAGCACGCACAATACCGGGATGGCGAAGTCTGCCGGCAGCTCGCCCAGCACCTTGAACAGCGCCGTGACGCCGCCCGCCGAGGCGCCGATCACCACCGCGCGTATGCCGTTCATGACTTGCGGTAGATCCGTTCGGGCCGCACCAGCGCCTCGAAGCGCTCGCCGTAGGCGGAAAAATCCACCGACTCCTTGCTGCCCAGCACCAGGAAGCCGCGGTGGCACAGCGAGTCATGGAACAACCCCAGCGCGCGGTCCTGCAGGTCCTTGTTGAAATAGATCAGCACATTGCGGCACGACACCAACTGCACCTCGGAAAACACGCTGTCGGTGGCCAGGCTGTGGTCAGCGAAGGTCACGTTGTCGCGCAGGCTGCTGTCCATGATGGCGTTGCCGTAGGCGGCGGTGTAGTACTCGCAGAAGTCTCGGCGCCCGCCAGCCTTGCGGTAGTTCTCGGCATAGCCGTGCATGTTGGCCATCGAGTAGATGCCCTGCTTGGCCTTGTCCAGCGAGTGCGGGTTGATGTCGGTGGCGTAGATAATGGTGCGCTCGAGCAGGCCTTCCTCGCGCAGCAGGATGGCCATCGAGTACACCTCCTCGCCGGTGCTGCAACCGGCGATCCAGATCTTGATCGACGGCCAGGTGCGCAGCAGCGGCACCACTTCTTCGCGCAGCGCGAGGAAGTGGCCAGGGTCGCGGAACATCTCGCTGACCGGGATCGTCAGGTACTGCAACAACTGCATGAACATGCCCGGGTCGTGCAGCACCCGCTCTTGCAAGGCGGTCACCGTACGGCACTCGAACTGGCGCAAGGCGTGAAGGATCCGGCGCTTGATCGAGGCGCCGGAGTAGTCCCGAAAGTCGTAGCTGTACTTGAGGTAGATCGCCTCGATCAGCAGCCGGATCTCGATATCGGTGTTACGTTCGCTAATCAAATTCGCTCCAGTTGCGGCAGCCACACGCGAATCAACGAGAACAGGCGGTCCAGGTCGATCGGTTTGGCCAGGTAGTCATTGGCGCCGGCCTGCAGGCAACGCTGCTGGTCGTCTTTCATGGCCTTGGCGGTCACGGCGATGATCGGCAGCTTGCGCCACTGCGGCTGCTGGCGAATCAGCCGGGTCGCCTCGTAGCCGTCCATCTCCGGCATCATCACGTCCATCAGCACCAGGTCGATGTCATCGTTCTGCTCGAGGCGCTCCAGGGCCTCGCGGCCGTTGCGGCCGATCTCGACGATGGCGCCCTTGTGCTCCAGGGCGCTGGTGAGGGCGAAGATATTGCGCACGTCGTCGTCCACCAGCAAAATCTTGCGCCCCTCGAACACCTTGTCGCGGCTGCGGGCGTTCTTGAGCATGCGCTGGCGGTCATGGGACAGCTGCGACTCGACCTTGTGCAGGAACAGCGTGACCTCGTCGAGCAGCCGCTCGGGCGAGCGCGCGCCCTTGATGATGATCGAGCGCGAGTACTTGAGCAGGTCGGTCTCTTCCTCGCGGGTGAGGTTGCGCCCGGTGTAGACGATCACCGGCGGGAAGCTGCGAATGTCCTCGGCGGTCATGCGCTTGAGCAGTTCGTTGCCGAGCATGTCCGGCAGCTTGAGGTCGATGATCATGCAGTCGTAGATGTTCTCGCGCAGCAGCTCCAGGGCGTCCTGGGCCATGGCCACAGCGGTGATCTCGATGTCGTCGTCGCCGATCAGCCGGGCGATGCTCTCGCGCTGCAGGTCATCGTCCTCGACCAGCAGGATGTGCTTGAGCTTTTGCGTGAGCTTGGCTTCCAGGCGCGCGAACACTTCCTTGAGCTCTTCGCGGCTGGTGGGCTTGACCGCATAGCCCACCGCGCCCATGTGCATGGCCGCCTCGACCCGGTCTTCCACCGAAATGATATGCACCGGGATATGCCGGGTACCGGCCTGCTCCTTGAGGCGCTGCAACACCGTGAGCCCGGAATGGTCGGGCAGGCGCATGTCCAGCAGGATGGCGTCGGGCAGGTACTGCGCTGCCAGCTCGAAGCCCTCGTCGGCGCCCTGCGCCACCAGGCAGCTGTAGCCCAGCTCATGGGCCAGGTCGAAGAGGATGCGGGCGAAGTTCGGCTCGTCCTCGATCACCAGGATGCAACGGTTGGTGAAGGGTGCGCTTTCGCGGTCGTCGGCGAACGCCGGGGCCTGGCGCGCGACCGGCGCTGGCGCTGCGACACGGGGCATGGGCGGAAGTTGGTCGACGGTCGAGCGCAAGCTGTGCACCTCGCCTTGCTCGACCACCTCCTCGAAACGCTCCGGCACGATCAGGCTGAACACACTGCCCTGGCCGGGGCTGCTGTCGACGCTGATCTGCCCGCCGAGCAGATGCGCCAGGTCGCGGGAAATCGACAGGCCCAGCCCGGTGCCGCCGTAGCGGCGGTTGCTGGTGCCATCGACCTGGTGGAAGGCGCCGAAGATCGCCTGCTGCTGGTCGGCGGCAATGCCGATGCCGCTGTCGCGCACGGCGAAAACGATGCCCATGCCGGCCTGCTGGCTGATGCTCAGGCTGACCTGGCCGCGCTCGGTGAACTTGATGGCGTTGGACAGCAGGTTCTTGAGAATCTGCTCCAGGCGCTGACGGTCGGTGAACAGGGTCGCCGGTACCTGCGGCTCGACCTGCATGGTAAAGGCCAGGCCCTTGTCACCAGCCAGTGGCTGGAACATCGCCTGCAAGCCTTCGACCAGGCGCACCACCGGAGTGGTCTCGGGGCGCACCTCCAGCTTGCCGGCCTCGACCTTGGCGATGTCGAGGATGTCGTTGATCAGGTTGAGCAAGTCGTTGCCGGCCGAATAGATCGACTCGGCGAACTTGATCTGCTCCTCGCTGAGGTTGCCCTCGCCGTTCTCGGCCAGCAGCTTGGCCAGGATCAGCGAGCTGTTGAGCGGCGTACGCAGCTCGTGGGACATGTTGGCGAGGAACTCGGACTTGTACTTGCTCGAACGCTGCAGCTCGTCGGCGCGGGTCTGCAACTCCACCTGGGCCTTGTTCAGCTCGCTGTTCTTGAGGTCCAGCGCGTCAGTGCGCTCAGCCAGTTGTTCGTTGGTCTGCTCAAGCTCCGCCTGTTGGGTTTCAAGGTTCGCCTGGGACTCCTTGAGCACCCGCGACTGCTCTTCGAGTTCCTCGTTGGCGGTCTTGAGCTCTTCCTGCTGCACTTGCAACTCTTCGTTGAGCTGCTGGGTCTCGGCCAGCACCTCCTGGAGGCGTTGGCGGTAGCGCGCAGTCTCGATGGAAATGCCAAGGCTGGCTGCGATACGTTCGAGCAGCTCGCTGTCGCGATCTTGCAACGGGCGCAGGAAGCCAAGCTCGAGCACGCCGTTGATCTGGCCGTCATCACTCACCGGTGCCAGCAGCCCGCTGCGCGGCAGACCATTGCCCAGGCCGGAGCTCAGGCGGTAATAGTCTTGCGGCAACTCGTCCAGGCGCAGCAGTCGCCCTTCGCGAACGCTTTGTGCGAGCAGGCCATCATGGCTGCCCAGCACCTGCTCACGAGCCTGCTGCTCGGCATCCAGGCCATAACTGGCCACGCGCAGCAGTTGCCCCTGCTGGTCTCGCACATAGAACGCGCCGACCACGCTGCCCAGGTAACTGGCGAAGAACCGCAGCACGTTGTCGCCGAGCATGGGCAGGGTCAGTTGCCCCAGCACCTGCTGCGACAGCTGGGTCTGGCCATTGCGCAGCCAGGCCTGTTGTTCCAGGCGTTCGGCTGCCCGCTGCTGGGCTTGCAGGTTGCTCGCGTAGTTATCGGACAACGCCAGCAGGTCGCGTCGGCCCAGGTAGGCGAGCAAGGCGCTGAGGGCCACGATGAACAGCACGAAGGCCGTGATTGCGGTGATGGTGACACTGCTGACCTTTTCATTGCGCGTCATGCGCAGTTGCTGCTCGGTGGCGATGAAACCGTCGAACTCCTTGCGGATTTCATCGGTGATGCGCTTGCCACGTCCGCTGCCGATCACGCCCTGGTAATTGCCCTCGCCCCGGCGCATGCGGATGATCTCGCTGCCGAAATCATTCCAGGCACGCTGCAAGGCAATGATGCGATCGAGACGGTCGACCTGCTGCGGGTTGTCCGCGACCAACACCTTCAGGCTGTCGAGGCTGGCATAAACGCGCGGCTTGGCCACCTCGTAGGGGTCGAGGAAACGCTCGTCGCCGGAGATCAGGAAGCCGCGTACGCCGGTTTCCATGTCTATGGACAGCTTGACCGTTTCGTGGGCATTGCCGATCACCCGGTCGGTGTGCTCGACCCATTGCATGGCCGAAAGCAGGTAGTTGACCACCGCGACAAATGCCACGGCCCCCAGCAAGCCCACCCCAAGGGGCAGACCGACGTTACGGCTGAGCAGCTTGCGGAAGCTGCGTTGGTCCATCGAAGTTGCCTGAATCATCTGATGTCGCCCAAGCGAAATAAGTCCATTGAACAGTGAGGCGGATACATTTTGTTGTTGTATGCCGCAACTGCCACCGGGTCTGTTAGCGAGTCTAACCAGCTTTACGGTTTGCGGCAGGGCATTTAGCCAGTATTTGAAGCCTGGTCACGGCAATCGTTCCCTGTGTGATTGCACGGCGCTATTCTGAGGGAACTTCTGTACCCTGCGTGAGCACAGAGTAGAACCCTTCCCACCCCGCGACAGGATTTAAACCATGCACCTTCTGGTAGTCGAAGACGACGACATCGTACGCATGCTGATGGTCGAAGTGCTCGACGAATTGGGCTACACGGTCATCGAAGCAGCGCATGCCACCGCGGCCCTGAAGATTCTCCAGGACGACACGCAAAACCTGGCGTTGTTGATGACCGATGTCGGCCTACCGGACATGCGCGGCGAGGAACTGGCGGCCAAGGCCCGGGAAATCAGGCCGGCGCTGCCGGTGCTGTTCGCCAGTGGCTACGCCGAGAGCCTCCAGGTGCCCCAGGGCATGCACATGATCGGCAAGCCGTTCAGTATCGATCAATTACGCGACAAGGTGGTGGGGATTCTGGGGGCGCCTTGAGCGCTCACGCCTGACGCCGCAACAGGTAGGTATCCATGATCCATCCGATCCGCTGGCGTGCGGCTTCACGGATTTGCAGAATCTGCGCTTTCACATCCTGCAACGGCCCGGCGACAAGGATCTCGTCGGCAGTACCCAGGTAGGCCCCCCAGTAGATCCACAGCCCGTCATCCTCGAGCCCGGCAAACGCGCACTGGCCATCGAGCATCACCACCACGTTGTCTACCCGCCCCTGCTCGGCCAGGCGTCGCCCCGGCAAGATGGTCAGCGGCTCGCCGATGCGGTTCAGCGGCACTTGGTGGCGCGCGGCCAGGGCCTGGACGCTGCTGATGCCCGGGATCACCTCAAGCTGCACCGCCACCCCACGCTCACGCACCAGGTCAAGAATGCGCAAGGTGCTGTCGTACAACCCAGGCTCGCCCCATAGCAGGAAGGCGCCGACCTCCCCTGCGCCCAGCTCGTCCTGCAAAAGACGCGCATACAACACCGCACGCTGCTGGTGCCAGTCCTGAACTGCACCGACATAGTCCTCGGCCTGCCCATCGCGACTTGGGTCTTGCACCTGCACCACGCGGTAACCGCCTTCTGGTAGATAGCGTTCAAGGATGACTTTGCGCAGACGCAGCAGCTCGTCCTTGGCCTGGCCCTTGTCGAGCACGAAGAACACTGTGGCGCGGCGCAGTGCGTCCACGGCTTCGAACGTCACCTGGCGAGGGTCACCGGGACCGATGCCAATCAGCAGAAGGTGTTTCATTGCCTTGCCCTGGGCTGGAAACCGGCGGCCATTGTCGGCTGGCCGCCGTTATTTGGCAAAGCGCACGGCTCAAGCCTTCAGGCGGCCTGGTAGCGGCAGCGCACCAGTGGCCAGCGCCCTGGCCCGGTCCACGCCCCAGGCCAGGGCGCGGGTCATGGTCTCGCCGGGGCGCGCGGGGTAGAACTCTTCCAGCAGTGCCTTGCCGTCGCGGGCATACAGGCCCAGGAACAGCTGGGTTGCGCCCAGGCACGAGAGCCGCACTTGTACATCCAGGCTGGTGCCATCGCTCAGTTCTTCATCGTGGCAGCGGCTGTGCAGGTGCGCATCGGCCCATTGCCAGTAGGTTTCTTCCCTGATCCTCATGACGCTCAATACTCCTTTTCTGAACCCTGCACAGGAAAACACAACGGACTTGGCTCGACGAGGGCTACCCGCCGAGACCCTGAGCAAGGTCAAGGAATACGAGGAAAACGCTGCCGTTCGGCGCCCGAGCCCAAACGAAAAAGCCCGCCCCTGGATCAGGGGCGGGCTGGGTCTGGTTGCCGCAGGTTCAGGACTTCTTCGCAGGCACTCGCGGGGTGAAACGCCCCTTCTTGCTGCGTTGCAGGCTTGCCGGAGCCAGTTGCTCCGAATCGTCCAAGGTCATGTTGGCAAAGCCCAGGCGAAAGGCTGACTGGCCGCAGCGCACCTGGCTGTTGATCGGGAATGCCTCATTGGCGTCTTCGAAAAAGGATTCGCTCATGCCCTGTGTCCCTCCAATGACAGCCACGCCGACCAGCAGATCGCTGGCCTAGAAAAACGCAGCCCGTTGAACTGAGACTAGCCGGTCATTTGCAGACCAACCGGACGAAAACTGCTTGCCCGACCAGTGGCACGACGCCCTACTTCAAGCGTACCGCCGTGCCCGTGGCGAACACCACGACCATACCGCCCTGCACCGATGGCATGCTGATCTCGAAGTCCACGCCCAGCACTGCATCGGCTTGCAACTGCCGTGCCCGGACCATCAGCTCTTCGGTGGCTTGCTCACGCGCCAGCTTCAGTGCGCTTTCCAGGGTCTGCGAGCGGCCGCCGAAGAAGTCGCGAAACCGTGCGAAGAAATCGCGCACGAAGTTGATGCCTTGCACCGACTCGGCGCTGACCACCCCGAGGTATTCGGCAACCGGGCGGCCTTCGAGCTGGCTGGTGGTGGAGATGATCATGGCGCGGCTCCTGCTGGACAAAGACCCGCATCCTAGCAGCAACCCGCTCTATTGTGCGGTCGCCCCGCGCAGGCGCCGTCCCAGGCGTGGCCCGAACACGTTGATCAAAAGCCCGGTCATCACCAGCAGCGCGCCCCAGCCTTGCACCTCGGTCAGCCGCTCGCCGAGCAGCCAGGCCGAAGAACTCAGGCCGACCACCGGCACCAGCAGCGAGAATGGCGCCACCTTGCCCGCCGGGTGACGCGACAGCAGCGTGCTCCACAGCCCGTAGCCAACCATGGTGGCGCCAAACGCCAGGTACGCCAGGGACAGCACCGACGGCAGGCCGATATTGGCCAGGGCATGACCAATGCGCTCGGGCCCTTCCAGCCAAAACGACAACGCCAGGAACGGCAACGGCGGAATCAACCCGCCCCAGATCACCATCGCGACCAGGTCCACCGAACCAAAACGCCGGGTAATGATGTTGCCCATGCCCCACATGGCACCGCCGCACAGGGTCAGCAGCAGCGCGACCAGCGGCACATGGCTGCTGTCCTCGCTGCCGATCAGCGCCAGGCCACTGGCCGCCACCAGCAACCCGAGCACACTGGCCAGGCGCAGGCGCTCACCCAGAAACAGCGCCGCGAAGCACAGGGTGAAGAACGCCTGGGACTGCAACACCAGCGACGCCAGGCCCGGCGGCATGCCGCTGTACATGGCCTGGAACAGAAAGGCGAACTGGCCCAAGGAAATGGTCGCGCCGTAGGCGATCAGCCAGCGCCAGGGCAGGTTCGGGCGCTTGATGAACAACACCGCGGGAAATGCCACCAGCATGAAGCGCAAGGCACCGAGCAGCATCGGCGGCAAGCCATCCAGGCCGACCTTGATGACCACGAAGTTGACTCCCCACACGACGATCACCACCAGGGCGATCAGCAGGTCCTTGAGCGGCATTGCGGCATTCCTTCTACAGGCGTTTTAGACATATTCCGTTACAGCATAAGGGCAAATGCCACCTCTGAACCGGTACAGCTGGGCGGCAGCGTTGCGCAACAGTCCGCAGGCAACCCACGTATCAACATACCTGTAGGAGCGGGCTTGCCCGCGAACCGGGGCTCGGCCCCGGCCATGCACCGCGGTGATTTCTTCGCGGGCAAGCCCGCTCCTACAGCGAGTGCAGCGCTCTTGAAAGCAGGCCCCGCAACTCACGAATTTGTTAATTGACCCATCTTGTATATACATGCTCATATAACCACAAGCCCCCATAACAACAAGCAAGCGGAGCCCTCTCCATGTCCAGCAAGCCCGTGATCGAGCGGCGCTCGATCGATTACATCCCCGAAGCCGAACGCCATGGACGCGTCTACAGCCAGTTCACCCTGTGGCTCGGTGCCAACCTGCAGATCACCGCCATCGTCACTGGCGCCCTGGCCGTGGTGCTGGGCGGCGATGTGTTCTGGTCGCTGATCGGCCTTCTCCTGGGCCAACTGGTCGGTGGCGCGGTCATGGCCCTGCACGCCGCACAAGGCCCACGCCTGGGCCTGCCGCAGATGATCTCCAGCCGCGTGCAGTTCGGCGTCTATGGCGCGGCCATTCCCATGGTACTGGTGTGCCTGATGTACCTGGGCTTCACCGCCACCGGCACGGTGCTTTCCGGTCAGGCCATCGGCCAGTTGCTCAGCGTCAGTGACAGCGCTGGCATCCTCATTTTCGCTGGGGTGATCGTACTGGCGACCCTGGCTGGCTATCGAGTGATTCACTGGATCGGCCGGGTGGCCAGCGTGCTGGGCATCATCGCCTTCGTCTATTTGTTCAGCCGTATCCTGATGCTGGCCGACATCGGCCAGTTGCTGGACAACCGCCACTTCAGCTGGGCCTCGTTCCTGCTCGCGGTCTCGTTGGCGGCGTCCTGGCAGATTGCCTTCGGGCCTTACGTGGCCGACTACTCGCGCTACCTGCCCAGCCACACCTCGCCGCTCAAGACCTTCCTCGCGGCCGGCCTGGGTTCGGTGCTCGGCGCACAGGCCTCGATGATCCTCGGCGTGTTCGCCGCGGCCATCGCCGGTGGGCAGTTCTCCGGCCGTGAAGTGGCCTATATCGTCGGGCTGGGCGGTGCGGGCACCACAGCAGCCTTGCTGTATTTCTGCATCGCCTTTGGCAAGGTGACCATCTCCACGCTCAACAGCTACGGCAGCTTCATGTGCATCGCCACCATCATCAGCGGGTTCCGTGGACACTTGCAGATCAGCCGCGTGCAGCGTCTGGTATTCGTGCTCGCCATTGTTGGCGCGGCAACCCTGGTGGCGCTGCTGGGCCAGCATTCGTTCCTCAGCGCGTTCAAGTCGTTCATCCTGTTCCTGCTGACCTTCTTCGTGCCCTGGAGCGCGGTGAACCTGGTGGACTACTACTTCATCACCCGCGAGCGCTACGACATCCCTGCCCTGGCCGACCCGAACGGCCGCTATGGCCGCTGGAACTGGCCGGGGATCAGCGTCTATACCCTCGGTGTGCTTGTGCAGATGCCGTTCATCGATACCAAGCTGTACACCGGGCCCATGGTCGCGCACCTGGGCGGGGTGGATGTGTCGTGGCTGATCGGGCTGGTGGTGCCGAGCGTGCTGTACTACTGGGTAGCGCGCCACCGCGCAGCCGAGGCGCCAGCGGCCATCGTGGTGCCTGAGGGGCGCTAGGTTGGCCGTCATTTTTCATTCACGTGGCTGTCGTAATCTGCGGACACCTTCATGTCATTAGGATTACGGCATGCCGCGCCTGCCCACCCTGCTGCTGTGCTTGCTCCCGCTGATGGCGATGGCTGAGCCTGGGGCACTGCGCATCCACGGCTCGAATACCATCGGCGCGGCCCTGGCACCCGCGCTGGTGCAGGGCATGTTGCAGGCCCAAGGCGCGACCGCCATCACCCGCCTACCGGGTGCACAGGCCAACGAAACCGAGATTCACGCCCACAGCCACGACGGCCAGCCCATTCGCGTCGAGATCGCCGCCCATGGGTCGAGCACCGGGTTTTCCGACCTGGGCGATGGCACTGCGGATATCGCCGCCGCCTCGCGTCCGGTCAGCGATGACGAAACTCAGCGATTGCAGGGCCTGGGCGACCTGCGCAGCGCTGCCAGCGAACAGGTGATCGGCCTGGATGGCGTGGCGGTGATCGTGCACCCCGGCAACCGACTGCAACAGATGACCACCGAGGAACTGGCCAGGGTGTTCTCCGGGCAGATCCAGCGCTGGGAGCAACTGGGCGTACCGGGCGGGCCGATACGCCTGTACAGCCGCGACAGCCGCTCAGGCACCTTCGAGACCTTCAAGGCGCTGGTGCTCAGCCCGCTACACCTGGAGTTGGCGCCCCAGGCGCAACGCTTCGAGTCCGCCGACGCCTTGGCCGCCCAAGTGTTGGCCGACCCACAGGCCATCGGCTTCAGCAGCCTGGCCACGACCCACGACGCCAAGGTGCTGGCGATCGCCGAAGGCGAAGCTGCTGCGATGCTGCCGACGCCAGCACGGGTGGCCAGCGAAGACTACCCCCTTTCGCGCAGGCTTTATTTCTACCTGCCGACCAACCCAACCGCCCAGGCCCAGGCCTTGGCCGAGTTCGCCCAGAGCCCGGCAGGACAAACCATCGTCGCGGCCCAGGGCTTCGTGTCCCAGCAGGTCAAGGCCCAGCCGGTCGTCGACCAACCCGACATGCCACCGGCCTACCGGGCATTGGTCGGGCAGGCCCAGCGCCTGAACGTCAACTTTCGCTTCCAGCAAGGCAGCGCCAGCCTCGACAACAAGGCCCTGCGGGACGTGCAACGGGTGGTGGAATACCTGCGCCAAGCCGGCAAGCTGAACGACAAGGCGGTGCTGGTAGGCTTCGGCGACCCCAAGGAAACCCCGGGTCGCGCTGCCCTGCTCTCACGCCTGCGGGCGATGGCGGTGCGCCGCGAGCTGGCGCGCCATGGCGTGGAAGCCCGCGAGGTGACCGGCCTGGGCGACGAACTGCCGGTTGCGGGTAACCACCAACAGCAGGGCCGCCTGCGTAACCAGCGCGTCGAGGTGTGGGTCTACTGAGGCTGGCTCAAGGCATCGCGAAAGCGCTGGGTGCTGGCCACTGCCAGCCCTAGCCCGGCCAGCGCCACCACACCGCCCACCAAGCCGATGTTTGCCACGCCCAGCTGGCTGCTGACGATGCTGCCCAGCAACGCCCCGCCGCCAATACCGATGTTGTAGATGCCGGAGAACAGCGCCATGGCCACGTCGGTGGCGTCGGAGGCCAGTTTCAGCGTCTTGGACTGCAACGACAGGCTGAAGCTGAGGATCGCCACGCCCCAGAACATGCTGAGCACGGCGAGCACCGGGAACTGCCCCGACAGCGGCAACAGCAACAGCAGGCACGTCGCCAGGCCGCCAATAGAGCCGATCAGAAAGCCCTGGGGGAAACGCTCGCTGTAGCGGCTGAACAGCAGCGAACCGAACACCCCTGCGCCGCCGAACAGCAACAGTAGCAAGGTGGTGCGTTCACCACCGATCTGCGCGACATGCAGGGCAAATGGCTCGATGTAGCTATAGGCCGTGAACTGCGCGGTGATCACCAGCGTCACCAGCACGTAGGTAATCACCAGCGCCGGGCGCCCGAACAACACCGGCAGGCTGCGCAAAGAGCCGGAGTTCTGGCTGGGCAACAATGGCAGCGACTTCATCAGGCACAGCATGGTCACCAGCGCCACCCCGGCAATGCTCAGGAAAGTGATACGCCAGCCCAGCGCCTCCCCCACCACACGCCCCAGCGGAATGCCCAGCACCATCGCCAGCGTGGTGCCGGTCGCCAGCAGGCCCAATGCCTTGGCCTGCTTGCCCGCCGGGGCCACGCGCACCGCAAGCGACGCCGTGATCGCCCAGAACACCGCGTGCGACAAGGCAATGCCGATGCGGCTTAACAGCAACATTGCGAAGCTCTGCGACAGCCATGACAACAGGTGGCTGACGATAAACACCAGGAACACGAACATCAGCAACCGACGCCGCTCGATATTGCGGGTGAGCAGCATCATCGGCAACGACGCCAGGGCCACCACCCAGGCATAGATGGTCAGCATCAGGCCAACCTGCGCGGTGCTCATGTCGAAACTGCGGCCGATGTCGCTGAGCAGGGCCACCGGAACGAACTCGGTGGTATTGAAGATGAAGGCCGCCAGCGCCAGCGCGATCACGCTCAACCAGCTACCACCTTGCACGGGGGCGGGCATCGTCGGGGGAATGGGTCCATTCATGGATACAGGTACAGCTCCGCAGGCATAGCAACACCACGCGCACCACTGGCCACGGGGGCGGCAGCGGGTGCACGGTGTTCTTATTGGAAGGATTACCCGGCATGGTACGCGTCAAGGGCGGGCCTCACAACCACGAGGCAGCGGCACGTGCCAGGGTGCTGGACAGCCAATGGGGGAAAATGCGACTGTCCGGCTTTCAATCCAGGGCTCCGTCATGCAGTTGACCCGCCACCTCGATGCCAATGCCACGCTCTGCTCGCTGGTCCGCAGCTTGGCCGGACGCGCAGGCTTCGTCCCGACCGCCCTGCCCCAAGTGAAGGTCATGTTGTGGAACCACTACGTGGCCAGCAGCCCACAGCTCTATGAACCGAGCCTGATCATCCTCGCCCAGGGCAGCAAGCTCGCACGCCTTGGCCCACGCACGTTCGAGTACGGCGCGGGCCACTACTTGGTGCAGGCGCTGTCGGTACCCTTCATGTGCGAGACCTTCGCCACCGACGAAACGCCACTGCTGGGCGTGGCCGTGGACATCGACCGGGTCATGCTGGGGGAGTTGGTACAGAGCATGGCGCTGCCACCGGACGCCTCGGTGCAGGCGCAGACGCCGCAGTCGATGAGTTCAGCCGAACTGGATGCACCGATGCGCGAGGCGGTCGAGCGCCTGCTGCGCTGCCTGCTGGACCCGCTGGAGGCCAAGGTGCTGGGGCCCGCCCGGGTACGTGAGGTGCTGTATGCCGCGCTGCGCGGCTCGCAGGCTGGAGTGTTGCGCGCACTGGTAGAGCAGCAAGGGCACTTTGCCCGTATCGGCACGGTGCTGAACTACGTGGGCGAACACTACGCCGAGCCGCTGAGCGTCGAGACCCTGGCAGGCCTTGCCAACATGAGCGTGTCGACCTTCCACGAGCATTTCAAACGCAGCACCGACCTGGCGCCCATGCAGTACCTCAAGCGCCTGCGCCTGCTGAAGGCGCAGCAGATACTGACCCGTGAAGGCCTGGGCGTGGCACAAGTGGCGCACCGTGTGGGTTACCAGAGCACCTCGCAGTTCTGCCGCGAGTACAAGCGCCAGTTCGCCCGCAGTCCAGGTGAAGAACTCAGCTACCAGGGCCAGCCAGCCTGAGCCCCGGGCCCTACTGACGCTCGACCATCGCCACGATCGTCGCACGCAGCTCGTCTTTAGCCTGCTGTGGCGTCAGCTCACCCATCGCGGCAGCCTGCGACAGGCACTCTACCGCGCCCATCAGCAAACGCAGCCCCGCCACGCTGATGGTTCCGCTGGCCGAGAATGGCCGCAGGGCTTCGCGACACTTGGCCAGGAACACGTCCTCATAAGCGCGCTTGAGTGCCTCCATCTCGGGCGAGCCTTCCAGGGCCGCCGTCAACCCGGGAAGCTCGCGCCCCTGGGTCATCACGCAATCCACGTAGGCCTCGGCGATTACCCCGGCACGGCTTTCCAGAGTTGCCTGGCAGGTGGCCAGGGCCACCTCGAGCATGGCCGTCTGGCGGGTGTCGTACTCGCCATACAGGGCCGCCAGCAGGCCCAGGCGGGTCTCGAAATGGTCATACACCACGGGCTTGGTCACGCCCGCCTGCTCGGCGAGACGCCCCAGGCTCAGGGCGTCGCTACCCTCTTGGCGCAACAGTTGCCAGGCTACATCGAGCAACTGTCGACGGCGATCCTCACGTGACATCCGCTTGCGCGGGAGCTTTTCTATGCTTGACATCAATAACCTACCAAAAGTAACTTACTAAACGTAACTTACCCCGAGTATATAACGCTCGAGGCCGTCATGCACAGACCCTGCGGAGAAGCAACATGCATGCCCTGATCGTCGTCGCCCACCACGACAAGCAATCCCTCACTCATGCCCTTGCCCAGCAAGTGGCCAAGGGCCTGGCCAGCGCCGGGCACACCAGCGAAATCGCCGACCTGATCGCCGAAGGTTTCGACCCGGTGTTCTCCAAGGCCGACCACGCCGTGCACCACGGCCTGGCCACCCCACCGCCAGATGTGCGCGCCGAGCAGACACGCATCGACCGCGCCGACACCCTGGTGCTGGTCTACCCGGTCTACTGGTGGTCGATGCCCGCGCTGCTCAAGGGCTGGGTCGATCGGGTGTTCAGCAATGGCTGGGCATTCGGCTACAACGCCGATGGGTCCACTCGAAAGCTGCTACGGGGCATGAAGGTGCACCTGCTGGCCGTCGCTGGCGCCGACACCGGACTGTTCCAGCGTCACGGCTACAGCGAAGCGATGCGCGTTCAGATCGAGCACGGCATGTTCGACTACTGCGGTGCCCAGGTGCTGAGCTCGACCCTGCTGACCGACAGCGAAACGCAAGACCCAAAAGCCCACCTGCGAACCGCGTTGGCAGTGGGTGAGCAGCTGTTCGCCGAGGTCAGTCCGTCAACGACCATTCGGCCAACGGCCAGTAACGCCCCTTACGCGACTCGTACAGCGTGAACTGACGGGCATTGAGGAAGAACTCCGGTGCCACGCCGGCTTCAGGCGGCTGGCCACGAAAATCCCGTGACAGGGTCAGGTGCGGCCGGTACTCGCGGCTAGGCCCCGCAAGGCCCAGAGTCAATGCTGCCTGCTCCAGGGCATAGACCAGCTGGCGCAGCACCGCAGGTGTATCCCTGGCGCCCAGCACCAGTGCGCCCGCCTTCGGCCACGCCTGCAACTGGTCGAGCAGCAGACGCAGCGGTGCGCCGGGGCGCTTGACCTGGTCAACGGCCGCGCACAATGCGGGCACCTGGATGGGGTCGACATCGCCGAGGAACAGCAAGGTCACATGGAAGTTTTCCGTCGGCACCGGCTTGCCGCTGCGCAGGTTCAAGCCGCGCCGCCATTGGGCGACGGCGCGGCGCTGGGTCTCGCCGATCGACAGGGCGAAGAACAGCCGCTTGAAAGGGGCGCCGCTGGGGCGTGCGTCCTGGGGCATGGGATCTCCTGGGCGGATAAAACGTTTGCGCCGTCGCTCGCGCTCAACGTAACAATATGTTCAAAGCACGGCGATGATTGTTTATGCTGGCGAGCTCAGGCCATGGCGCATGGCCATTTTCGACAAGTATCCGTCCATGAAAATTGCACTCGTACTGATTTTCGCCCTCTCGATCGCCTATGTGCACCTGCGCGGCCGCGTGCGCCACAAACTCACCCGCCAACTGGGCGACCACTCCAGCTTCCTGGCCCCGGTCAACAGCTTCCTCTACCTGTTCTCCCGCCACCCGGCCAAGCCTTACCTGCCGGTCGAGGCGTTCCCCGAGCTGCAACCGCTCAAGGACCATTGGCAGGAAATCCGCGAAGAAGCGCAGCACCTGCTGCATGCGGGCGAAATCAAGAAGTCTGACAACTATGACGACGTCGGTTTCAATTCGTTCTTCAAGACCGGCTGGAAGCGCTTCTACCTGAAGTGGTACGGCGAGAGCCACCCTTCGGCGATGACCCTGTGCCCACGCACCACCGAGTTGCTGCAAGGCATCGGCACCGTCAAGGCAGCGATGTTCGCCACCCTGCCGCCAGGCGCCAAGCTGGTGCGTCACCGCGACCCCTATGCCGGCTCCTATCGCTACCACCTGGGCCTGGACACACCTAACGATGATGGCTGCTACATCAATGTGGACGGCGAGAAGTACGCCTGGCGCGACGGCGAGGCGGTGGTGTTCGACGAGACCTACATCCACTACGCCGCCAACACCACCGAGCACAACCGCATCATCCTGTTCTGCGACATCGAACGCCCGCTCAAGTACCGTTGGGCCACCGCCTTCAACCGCTGGTTCAGCCGCAACGTGATGGCCGCCGCTGCAGCGCCGAACGACGCCAACGACAAAACCGGCGGCATCAACCGCCTGTTCACCCGCATCTACAAGATCCGCGAACGCGGCAAGGCGATGAAGAAACGCAACCGCACCCGCTACTACCTGGAAAAGTGGGCCGTGGTGGCTGGCTTGGTGCTGGTGTTCATCTATATCTGAATCTTCGTGTAGCCTGGGCGCTCCTACCAACCTGACCAGGTGAAGACAATGAGCATGATGGACTGGGACGCCTACCGTAAGCAGCTGATGGCCGGTATCGGCGACCTCAAGCACCTCTCCCCCGACACCGTCGCTGGCTATGCAACCGCCAGCGGCGCCGGCGCCAAGACCAACCACCTCGACGCCAAGACCCGCGAACTTATCTCCCTGGCAGTGGCTGTTACCACCCGCTGCGACGGCTGCATCGCGGTGCATTCCAAACAAGCCGTCAAGCATGGCGCCACCCGCGAGGAAATCGCCGAGGCGCTGGGCGTGGCGATTGCCGTGAACGCCGGTGCCGCGCTGGTCTATTCGGCACGAGTGCTGGATGCCGTGGGCAAGCCCGACGCGTGAATGCCCTGGCGCCGCCAGCCTTGCACGGTGGCGGCGCAACACCCAGACTGGCGCCCTCCCCGCACAGGTACCCGCATGATTCACATTCGCCCCATGGCCATGGACGACTTCGAGCGCTTCTGGCCAACCTTCCAGGCCATTGCCCAGGCCCGTGAAACCTACGCCTACGACCCCGACCTGAACCTCGAGCAGGCGCGCCAGCTGTGGCTGGAGCTGCCGTTGCACACGCTGGTGGCCGAGCAAGATGGCGAGCTGCTCGGCAGCTACTACCTCAAGGCCAATGCCGCTGGCCCCGGCGCCCATGTCGGCAACTGCGGCTACATGGTCTGCGAGGCGGCGCGCGGGCGCGGCGTGGCGCGGCTGATGTGCGAGCACTCGCAGAAGCTGGCGCGCCAGGAAGGCTTCCTGGCCTTGCAGTTCAACTCGGTGGTGGCCAGCAACGAAGCGGCGGTGGCGCTGTGGAGCAAGCTCGGCTTCGAGACGGTCGGGCGCCTGCCCAAGGCGTATCGCCATGCCCGCCTGGGGTTGGTGGACTGCCTGGTGATGTACAAGTGGCTGGCCGATGAGCCGGTGGTTGAAAAACCGCCACTGCTGATCGGGCGCAAGAATATCGAGGCGCGGGTATCGCGCCGACGTGGGCGATAAGCCATCACTCGCCCCATCTGCATTCCTTTTACCTATTCAAACGATTGACTACCCACCTGTTCGATGGTCATATGCGCGCCAGTTTCAGGTGTCCTGCGCCGCCGTGCGCAGGGTGAAACGGGAAGCCGGTGCGTCTTCATGACCAGTCCGGCGCTGCCCCCGCAACGGTAAGCGAGCGAACCCTTCGACACACCACTGTGCGCAAGCATGGGAAGGTGAAGGCTTCATGACCCTCGTAAGCCCGGAGACCGGCCTGAAGCTTCGGCTTTGTACGAAAAGTGCCTGCGCAGCGATCCTGCTGCGTTGAAAACAGGCTCGGAATGCTCATTGACAACCAGTCAAGTCGAGCGCGACTCCGACCGTTCCTCGCCTGTTTTCGCCTTGCAGGATCGCTGCTCGGCGACTTTTCGCACAAACCCAAGTTGGCAAACCCGCGGTGGGCGGGCGCAGGCCGGTGTTCGCGTGCGCGCCTGCGTGCGTGGTTGCTCGTCTTTGCGTTGTTTCCACCGGGATCCATTCCGTCCTGCAACAGTGGAACGACATGTCCCGTACCTACAAGCTTCATACCCTGGCGGCGTGCCTCGCCGTCTCGCTCCCGGCCCTGGCCGAAGAGCCTGGCAAGGGCGTCCTGGCCCTGCCCTCGACCGCCATCACCGATACCCTCGACGAGCAGAAGGTCGACCTGGCCACCCCGACCAAGGCCGGCTCGCGCCTGAACCTCAGCGCCCTGGAAACCCCGGCCAGCACCAGCAGCATCACCGCCGAGCAAATCCAGCAGCGCAACAACGTCACCGTACAGGACGCCGTGACCCGCTCCCCCGGCATTACCTCCATCGGCACCCCCGGCAACGGCAACACCGCCCTCTCCGCCCGCGGCTTCACCGGCCACACCTCGGTGATGACCCTGTTCGACGGCGCGCGCCTGTACACCGGTGCCGGCACCCAGACCTTCCCGGTCGACCCGTGGATGGTCGAGCGTATCGACGTGATCCGCGGCCCGGCCTCGGTGCTCTACGGCGAAGGCGCCACGGGTGCGGTGATCAACGTGATCCCGAAAAAGCCCTTTGCCGGTGAGATCCGCAACCACCTGCGCCTGGGCTACGGCTCCTGGGACCGCCAGCAACTGGGCCTGGACAGTGGCGGCAGCCTGAGCGAGCGTCTGAGCTACCGCGTCACCCTCAACAAGCAGGAAGCCAACGGCTGGGTCGACCGCACCGACTCACGCAGCCTGGCCCTGAGCGCCGCGCTGCGCTTCGACGCCACCGACGACCTGAGCTTCACCTTCGCCCATGAACGCGGTGACCTGGAGCCGGCCAACTACTTCGGCACGCCACTGATCAACGGCCATTACCGCGACAGCCTGCGCAAGAAGAACTACAACATCCAGAACGACGTGCAGCGCTACCACGACGAATGGACCCGCTTCAACACCGACTGGACCCTGAGCGACAGCGTCAGCGCCAGCAACCAGCTGTACTACATCAAGAGCCGTCGCCACTGGCGCAACGCCGAAGACTACAGCTGGGACCCAAGCCGCGAGCAACTGGCCCGGGAAAGCTTCCTGGAGATCAAGCACAACCAGGAGCAGATCGGCGACCGCCAGAGCTTCACCTTCGACCACGCGCTGTTCGGCATGGCCAGCAGAACCGTGGTGGGTGCCGAATACAACAAGATCCGCTTCAACGTCGACAACAACTCGCCCTACATCGATGTCGGCGGCGACTACATCGACCCGTGGAGCCCGGCCCCAGGTTGGTTCCAGAGCCAGTCGGTGCTGCGCCCGCAAACCCTCTCCACCACCCACACCTTCGCCCTGTTCGCCGAGAACCGCACGCAACTGACCGAGCGCCTGTCGCTGGTCACCGGCGTGCGCCGCGACCAGAACCACATCGACCGCGACAACCTGGTCAACGGCACCCGCGTCGACCGCAGCCTGCAAGGCGGCAACTGGCGCGCGGGGCTGGTGTTCGCGGTCACCGACGACCTGTCGCTGTACGGCCAGTACTCCACCAGCGAAGACGGGGTCAACAACCTCATCAGCCTGAGCCCGGCGCAGATCGACTACGACCTGACCGAGTCCAAGCAGACCGAACTGGGCCTCAAGCAGCGGTTCTGGGAAGGGCGTGGCGAATGGACCCTGGCGGCGTACCACATCGTCAAGAAGAAGCTGCTGGTCTACGACCCGGTCTTCAATACTCAACAACAAGCCGGCCAGCAGACCTCCGACGGCCTGGAAGCCACGCTTGAGCTGGCCTTGGGCAACCAATGGCAGCTGTCGGCGAACGCCGCCGTGGTGCGCGCCAAGTACGACGACTTCGAGGAAAACACCTCGGCAGGCGTGGCCGACCGCGCCGGCAAACGCCCGGCCAACGTGCCACGGCGCACTGCCAACCTGTGGCTGAGCAAAGGCTTCGGCCAAGCCGTCGACGCGGGCATCGGCCTGCGCTACGTCGACGAGCGCTATGCCAACACTGCCAACAGCCAGAACGTGCCGGGCTACACCGTGGTCGATGCCAACCTGGGTTGGCAGGTGCTGCCTGATGTGCGCCTGGGCTTGCAGTTGAACAACCTGTTCAACCGCGACTATGTGGTGGCTGCGCACAGCGGCGAGCAGTGGTTGCTGGGGGCGCCGCGGTCGTATTTCGCGACTGTTGATTACAGCTTCTAACGGTGCGAGTCGCTCCCCGGTCTAGCTGCCGTGGGAGCGACATGAGAGGTAAAATCACCACAACAATAAAGATACAAGATAACATTGCGAAATCTTCACTCGTAACTACCCTCCCTATGCAAACACCTTCCCTACGCCTGCACAGCATCGACGCCCTGCGCGGCCTGGTCATCCTGTTCATGCTGCTGGACCATGTCCGCGAAACCTTCCTGCTGCACCGGCAGGTCAGCGACCCGATGGACGTCACGGTCACCGAACCCGCCTTATTCCTCAGCCGCACCCTGGCGCACCTATGCGCGCCGGTGTTCATCCTGCTGACTGGCTTGTCAGCCTGGCTGTATGGCGAGAAGCACCAGGGCCTGCGCGATGTCTCGGCCTTCCTGTTCAAGCGGGGGCTGTTCCTGGTGGTGCTGGAGTTCACCCTGGTCAACCTGGCCTGGACCTTCCAGTTGCCGCCTTCGGTCATCTACCTGCAAGTGATCTGGGCCATAGGCCTGAGCATGATCGCTCTCTCGGCCCTGGTCTGGCTGCCGCGCCCGGTGTTGATCGGGCTGGGTCTTGCGATCATCGCCGGGCACAACCTGCTCGACGACCTGCACTTCGCAGCAGGTTCGGCGATGCATGTTCCCTGGGCGATCCTGCATGACCGTGGCTGGCTGGAGGTGTCGCCATCGCTTCGTCTGCGCACGTCCTACCCGGTGCTGCCATGGGTCGGCGTGATCGCCCTGGGCTACGGCCTCGGCCCCTGGTTCGCCCGTGCCCGCCAGGCACCGCGTCGCCAGGCACAGTTGCTGCTGGCGGGAAGTCTCGCGCTGCTGGGCTTCATCGTGCTGCGCCAGCTCAACCAATACGGGGAAGCGCCCTGGCAGGTCTACCCCAGCCTGGTGCAAACCTTGATGAGCGTGCTCAACATCACCAAATACCCACCATCGTTCGCCTTCCTGCTGCTGACGCTGGGCGTCGGGCTGCTTCTGCTGCGGGCCTTCGAACGCGCCGGGCAGGCACGCTGGATCAAGGTACTGGCGGTGTTCGGCGCCGCGCCCATGTTCTTCTACCTGCTGCACCTGTATATGCTCAAGGCGCTGTATCTGGCGAGGCTGGGGGTGTTCGGGCGCAACCAGGGGACGTACTTCGGCTTTGATAGCGTCGCGGCGATGTGGCTGCTATCCGCCGTGCTGGCGGTGTTGCTGTACCTGCCGGTGCGCCGCTTTGCCCGGTTCAAGGCGCAGCGGCGCGATATTGCCTGGCTGAAGTACTTCTAGACGCTACTGGCCCACTTGCCAGTGCTGGCGCTCCTGCGGCGTCAGGGTCCGCAACACGTGGTCGAACGCACCTTGCAGCTCGCCACTCACATTGCCGAACGCCTTGAAGTTGGTCAGCAGGTAGCGCTTGACCGTGTTCGGCCAGATACCGGCGTGGTACGCCGCATTGAGGATGCCCTTGGCGTCCTGGTAGTTGGCCGTGGGCTTCACCTCGCCCAGGCGGCGGTCGAACTGGGCGAAGGTCCACGGGTCGTCGCGGGCTTCGAATTCATCCAGCAGTTTCACTTTGTAAAGCGCCAGGTCAGGCATCGGCTTGCTCCTTCGGATCACGTCCGTTGTGGGGAATACCCCCACGGTAAGCAAAGCCAAAGAAACTGAAAATGAACGCAATGCACCTTTGTCTGAGTTGCCAGTAGGAGTCTTCCTAACACTTGGTAAAAGAAGCGCTCGGCGAGAGCCGGACAATTCGATTACCATCGCGCCCTTTCGCCTGCGGAAACCTGTTGCCATGAACAGAATGATCCAATTCATCGCCGTGGTGCTGACCTGCACCTTGATCGGCGTGGCCTGTGAGCGCTACGGCGTGAACCAGTACCTGAAATGGCTGCTGATGGCCCTGCCGGCGATTATCTGGGTGCGCCTGCGCAAGCCGCTCTAGGCCTCACAGCGCAGCTTCCTTGAGCAGCCAGTCGCGAAACGCCTGCACCTTCTCCAGCGCTGCGCTTTCAGGCCGGTAGACCGCGTAGTACGCCTGGGTCAGTGGGCAATCCAGCCCCTTGTCGGCGAATGGCCGGATCAGCCGCCCGGCGGCCAGGTCGTCGCGCACCATCACACTGCGCGCCAACGCCAGGCCCTGGCCGTCCATGGCCGCCTGCAACACGGCGGCGGAATTGTTGATACGCAGCCCCTGGTTGGCCTTGAGCGCGGTGTAGCCCGAAGCGTCCAGCCACATGCGCCAGGTGGGGTAGTCGGGGTCGCTGGCCATCGACAGGTCGTGGATCAACGTACTGCGCGCCAGGGCCTCGGGCGTCAGCTTGCCATCCTTGAGCAAGGCAAAACCTGGGGCGCACACCGGGAAGATCACCTCGTCCATCAATTGCACGGCATGCAGGCCAGGCCAACGTCCGCTGCCGTAGCGCACGCCGATATCGATGCGCTCGGCCTGGAAGTCCAGCGCGCGGGCATTGGTGTCGAGCAGCACATCCAGCTCCGGGAACGCCAGCTGGAAACGCTCGATCCGTGGCAACAGCCATTTGGAGGCGAATGCCGGGCTGACACTGACCGTAAGCCCCGTGCGCGCCCCGACCTCACGCAGCCGTGTCAGCCCCAGGGAAAGACGCTCGAAGCCATCGCGAATGTCCGGCAAGGCCGCACGCGCAGCATCGGTCAGCTCCAGGCGCGTCGAACCACTGCCGGCGCGGGTGAACAAGCCAATGCCGAGCCAGGCCTCGAGGTTGCGCACCTGCTGGCCGACCGCCGCCGGGGTGACATTCAGCTCCTTGGCCGCCGCCGAGAAGCTGCGGTGACGGGCAGCAGATTCGAAAGCGCGCAGGGCATTGAGGTAAGCAGGGCTGGTCATCGATAGTTTTTCTTTTCTAGTAATGGAGTGATGGGCATCGCCGCAGACCGACAGCTGCGACTATAGCAAACCGCTGTTGCTTGGGAGCGTGGCGCAGATGAATAGTTTTTCTAGTGCTCAAGCCTTCGGTTCATGGCGCTTCGCTACCGACAACACCTGCTTGCCCAGCTACAGTAGAATCGCCATTCACCCGTGCCACCCAAGGCTTCCAACCCCATGCCTCGCCTGTCCGCCCTGCTGCTGCCGTTGTTCCTGCTCGCCACCCTCGCCGCCTGCGACCAGAAACCCACCCGTGAAGAAAAGATCCTCGCCAACCTGCCTTTGCAGGAAGCCTACGACCACAACATCGGGCGCATGGCCTCGCTGCTGGCAATGACTCACCCGCAGCTGAACGAAGAACAGATCAAGGAGGTACTGCGCAAGCACCTGACCGTCGACGACCAGCGCAAGGACCTGTTCAAGCTCTACAGCGAGAAGAACTTCAGCGACGCCGAGTTCGACACCATCGTCGCCGCCACCCAAGACCCGCAGAAAGCCCGCGAGCTTGGGCAGAGCGAGGCAGGCAAGCAGCTCAGCGAGAAGCTCACCGGGCTGATGCGCGAAAGCGCACGCGACCCCGAGGTGCAGGCGTTGGCTGAAAAGCGCATGCAACAGGTGGAAGACGAACTGGCGAGCCTTGCCGTAGCCCCGACGCCTCAGAGCGAGTAAGGTTATTCCTACTGCCCTGTAAGCGAGGTGTGGATTGCCACACGCCAAGCAAGGCCTGCGCCTGGACCTGCGCACGCTCATCCTCCTGCTCTCTACCCTCACTGCCCTGGTGATGCTGCTGACCAGCTATTTCGCCAGCTACCGGGTGCAGCGCCAGTTGCTGATCGACCATTCCCTGGAGTCCAACCGGGTGTACGCAGCAAAGCTTGCGTCGATCACCGAGACCTTCATCAGTAGCGCCATGCAGCAACTGGCGTTCAGCGCCCAGGACCGTGTCCGGCAGATGGACGACACGGCGGTGCTGGACGCCGAAACCGAGCGCCTGCAACGCCAGAGCAGCGCATTCAACTCGGTGTTCGTGGTCGACGCCCAGGGCGTGATGCGTGCCATCTCCCCTGCCCCCTTGCGCAAGGTGGTCGGCAAGAAACTCGACTCACCAGGCGCCATCGAAGCCCTGCGCGAGCAGCGCCCCCTGGTTTCGATGCCCTACGTATCAGCGGCCAACAACCTGGTGGTGGTGCTGTCGCAACCCATCCACGACGCCCAGGGCAAGTACCTGGGGTATGTGGGCGGCACGCTCTACCTGCGTGAACACAATGTGCTCAACAGCCTGCTGGGCAAACACTTCTACCAGGACGGCTCCTACCTCTACGTGGTCGACCGCAACCGCCGCCTGCTCTATCACCCCGACCCGCAGCGGGTGGGCACGGTGGTGGGCGACAACCGCCTGCTCGACGACCTGGCGCACCGCGCCCAAGGTACCGAACGTCTGTACAACAGCCTCGGCGTCGAGATGCTGGCCGGCTTTGCGACCGTACCCAGCACTGGCTGGGGGGTGATTGCGCAACAACCGCTGGCCCGCACCGTCGAACCTTCACAGGGGTTGATCCTCAATGTGGTAACCCTCTCCGCGCCCTTGGCACTGCTCGGTGGCCTGGCGCTGTGGTGGCTGGCGCTGACCATCACCCGCCCGCTCTGGCAACTGGCAGCCGGCGCGCGGGCGCTGGACCACGCTAGCACCCCCGAACGCATTCGCGCGGTGCGCGCCTGGTATTTCGAGGCTGCCGAGCTCAAGCGTGCGCTGCTGTTCGGGCTGAACCTGCTGCAAGAACGCATCGGCCGCCTGCACCGCGACGTGCAGACCGACCCACTCACCGGCCTTGGCAACCGCCGCGGCCTGGACCTCACCCTGTCGCTGCTGCAAGCCGAAGGCCAGGCCTTCTGCGCCATCGTGCTGGACGTCGACCATTTCAAGCGGATCAACGACAACCACGGCCACGATGTCGGCGACCAGGTGCTGCGCGCCCTGGCCGAGCTGATGCGTAGCTGCTGCCGGGAAGGCGACATGTTGTGCCGCACCGGCGGCGAGGAATTCCTCATGCTGCTGCCCGGCGCCTCGCTGGACCGCGCCAGCAGCGTGGCCGAGCGCCTGCGCCGGGTGGTCGAGGACGCCGCGATCGACCCGGTGGGCGCGGTGACCATTTCCCTGGGCGTGGCCCGCTGGGCAGGCAACGACGAGGACCCGCTGCTGACCCTCAGCAAAGCCGACCGCGCGCTGTACGTCGCCAAACAAGGTGGGCGCAACCGTATCAGCATCGCCCCGGCCTGAGCATCCGTTGAACCATTGGGCTGGCAGTGGATCCATCAGCACACCCACGCTGTCCAACCTGCACGCCCCACCAGGATCACCCCTATGCCTCGCCTCGGCTTCGCCTGCCAATACCGCCACCCGCACCGCGACCTGTCGATCAAGGAACTGGAAGACATCGAGCGCAGCTTCAACCCGCGCACGACCACACTGCGCTGGCTCAGCGGCGCCAGCCATGAGCAGGCGGCGGCCAAGCTACTGGAACTGGTCGAGCACAACCTGGCCGCGCAGTTGCGCCTGCTGGCCCACGTCGCCGAACAGCCCGCGATGCTGCGCATGGTGCGCCTGTCCAGCGACCTGCTGCCGCTGTACAGTCACCCCGACGTCGCGGCGTTCTACCAGGCCAGCGACGTGCAGACCCTGTTGCACAGCCGCTTTGCCGCCATCGGCGCCTTCGCCCGCAGCCATGACATCCGCCTGTCGTTCCACCCCGGTCAGTACTGCGTACTCGGCTCGGACCGCCCGGAGGTCGTGGAGAACAGCCTCGCCGAGTTCGAATACCACGCCGACATGATCCGCATGATGGGCTACGGCCAGCGCTTCCAGGACTTCAAGTGCAACATCCACATCGCCGGACGCCTGGGTGCCGAGGGCGTGCGCGCGGTGTGGCCAAGGCTTTCGAGCGTGGCGCGCAACGTCATCACCTTCGAGAACGACGAGAAAACCTATGGCGTGGACGACTGCCTGGCGCTGGCCGACCTGGCGCCGGTGGTGCTGGACATCCACCATTGCTGGATTCACGAAAACGACTACATCTGCCCTGATGACCCACGGGTGCAACGCATCATCGACAGCTGGCGTGGCGTGCGCCCGGTGATGCATTACTCGCAACCGCCAGAGCGTCTTCAGGAACTGGGTTTTGACGCCGAGCACAAGCTGACCCTTCCGGCACTGCTGGAGAAGGTCAACAAACGCGACCTGTACCTGCACAGCGACCGCATGTGGAACGACTGGACCAACCGCTACGCTCTGCAATTCGTCGAGCGCTTCGACATCATGTTCGAGGCCAAGCACAAGAACCTGGCGACGCTGGATTTCTACCAGCGCTATTGCTAACCCGCATTCCTTCGGGCAGCGGCAACCGACTGCGGCTGCCGCACTTATGACCTGCGCTCATACCCCCTTGATTTCTTCTCCCTACTGCCACTTCCCGCCCGCCTGATAAAAATCTCGTCACTGGCCCCGCCAGCACAGTTCGCCCCACAACAACAAAGAACTCCGCTAGTGATCGAGGTATTCCATGCTGCAACTCGCCCTGTACATCGGTGAAGGTTTCGAAGGCCCAGGTGTCAATGCCGCGCATATCAACCTCATGATGGGCCCGCGCAACGGCCCTGCCGGCCAGGCCTTCGCCAACAGCCTGGCCTCGCCCAGCCAGGGCCACTGCCCGTTCATGGTCATCGCCCAGCCGAACCTCCCGGTCAAGCCCATGACCCTCTACGTCAACAAGGCCGAGATCAACGGCGACCTGCATGCCAACGCCACCTGGGGCGCGTCCCAGGCCGGTATCGCCAAGGCCGTCACCGAAGCCCTGCTCGACGGCACCCTGCCTGCCGAGGCCGAGGATGAGTGGGCCATCGTCACCGCCAACTGGGTCAACCCCGCCTGCAACGACCTCGACGCGGTGTACCTGAACAACTACAACGCCTGCCGCACCGCCATCCGTGCCGCGCTCCAGGGCCTGCCGCAACGCGCCCAACTGGCCGATGTGGTGAACCAGATCGCCAACCCCTTCTACACCCCGAAAGCCTGAGGAGGCCCGCCATGCAATACATCCGTCTGGGCCATTCGGGCCTACAGGTGTCCAAGCTGTGCCTGGGCACCATGAACATGGGCACCCCGCAGTGGAAGCCATGGATCTTCGACGAAGCGGCCAGCGAGCCGATCGTGCGCCATGCGCTGGACAAAGGGGTGAACTTTATCGACCTGGCCGACTTCTATTCGGCCGGCGTCGGCGAAGAAGTGGTGGGGCGCATACTCAAGCGCCTGGTGCGCCGCGAGGACGTGGTGGTGACCACCAAGGTGGGCTACGGCACCCGCAGCGGCATCAACGCCAGCGGCCATTCGCGCAAGCACATCCTCGATGGCATCGACGCCTCCTTGCAGCGTGCCGGCATGGATTACTTCGACGTGTACATGCTGCATTTCTTCGACCTCAACACCCCGGTCGAGGAAACCATGGAAGCGCTCAACGACATCGTGCGCGCCGGTAAAGCCCGCTATATCGGGGTTTCGACCATGCTCACCGGGCAGCTGGCGAAGATCCTCCTGGCCTGCGAGCGTAACGGCTGGGCCAAGCCGATCAACATGCAGCTGCAGCTGAACTGCGCCTACCGCGAGGAAGAGCGCGAGATGATTCCGTTCTGCCGCGACCAGGGCCTGGGCGTGTCGGTGTTCAGCCCGCTGGCCCGTGGCCTGCTGACCGGCGACGCGCAGTCCACGCGCAACCAGACCGACTTCTTCACCCAGCAGATGTATGCCGACGAAGCCTCGTTCGCCATCGCCCAGTCGGTGCAGCGCGTGGCCCAGCGCCACGGCGTGTCCAACGCCCAGGTGGCCCAGGCCTGGGTGCTGCAACACCCAGGCGTCGACAGCATGCTGGTCGGCGCCGACTCCACCGCACAGTTCGACAGCGCCCTGGCCGCCCTGGACATGCGCCTGGACGAGGACGACCTGTTCGAGCTGGAACGTAACTACACCCCCTGCGACCTGATTAACGACTACACCGCCGGCAAGCGCATCCTGCGCGTCGCGCGCCCGCCGCGCGGCGACTTCGCGCTCAAGGAGGCCGTGGCATGAGTGCCTTGCTCAAAGCCGGCCACTACATCGACGGCCAGTGGCTGAGCGGTGGCCCGACCTACGCGGTACTCAACCCGGCCAGCGGCGAAACCCTGGCCCAGGTGCCCAGCGCCGGGGCCGAGGAAACCAACGCGGCCATTGCCGCCGCCGCACGCGCCCTGCCCGCCTGGCGCGCCAAGCTGGCCAAGGAGCGCGCCCAGGTGCTGCGCCGCTGGAGCGAGCTGATGCTCGAACACCGCGACGCGCTGGCCAGCCTGCTCAGCCGCGAACAGGGTAAGCCCCTGGCCGAGGCCAAGGGCGAAGTAGCCTACGCGGCGAGCTTCCTCGAGTGGTTCGCCGAGGAAGCGCGCCGCGTCTATGGCGATGTGATCCCCACGCCCAAGGCCGATGCCCGGGTGCTGGTGACCAAGGAGCCGATCGGCGTGGTGGCGGCCATCACGCCATGGAACTTCCCCCTGGCGATGGTCACCCGCAAGGTCGGCCCGGCCCTGGCCGCCGGTTGCACGATGATCCTCAAGCCGTCCGAGGAAACCCCGCTGTCGGCCTTCGCCCTCGCGGTGCTGGCCGAGCAGGCCGGCGTGCCGCCCGGGGTGTTCAATATCGTCTCCGGCGATGCCCCGGCCATCGGCGGCGCGCTGCAAGCCAGCGGCGTGGTGCGCAAGCTGTCGTTCACCGGCTCCACCCGCACCGGCAAACTCTTGATGCGCCAGGCCGCCGACACCTTGAAGAAGGTGTCGCTGGAGCTGGGCGGCAACGCCCCGTTCATTGTCTTCGACGATGCCGACCTGGACGCCGCCGTGCGCGGCGCCATGGCTTCGAAATTCCGCAACACCGGGCAGACCTGCGTGTGCGTCAACCGCTTCTACGTGCAGGACGGTGTGTACGAAGCCTTCACCGCCAAGCTGGCAGAAGCCGTGCGCGCCCTGCGTGTGGGCGATGCCTTGCAAGGCGAGAGCGACCAGGGCCCGCTGATCAACACAGCGGCGCTGGACAAGGTCGAGCAGCACGTGGCCGATGCGCTGGAGCAAGGTGCGCGGCTGCTGTGCGGCGGCCGTCGCCATGCGCTGGGCGGCACCTTCTACGAGCCCACCGTACTGGCCGATGCCCAGCCAAGCATGCTGTTCGCCAGCGAAGAAACCTTCGGCCCGGTAGCCGGGTGTTTCCGCTTCAAGGACGAAGCCGAGGTACTGCGCCTGGCCAACGACACGCCCTACGGGCTGTCGGCCTACTTCTACAGCCGCGACATCGGCCGCGTGTGGCGCATGAGCGAAGGCCTGGAGGCCGGCATCGTCGGCGTCAACGAGGGCATCATCTCCACCGAAGTGGCGCCGTTTGGCGGCATCAAGGAATCGGGCATGGGCCGCGAAGGCTCGAAGTACGGCCTGGAGGATTACCTGGAGATCAAGTACGTGCTGATGGGTGGCCTGAACGACTAGGAACAGCCTGTGGGAGCGGCCTTGCCGGGGCGCTCCCACAGGGATAGCAGCGCTTTTAAAATTTCCCCCTGACCCAAACAAGAACAACGAGGTGTCAAATGACGGGACAGACAATCAAGATCGATGACCTGCCGATCGGTCGTTTCCATATCAAGATCGCCGGCCTCACCTTCGGCGCGCATTTCACCGACGGCTACATTCTCGGCCTGATCGGTATCGCCTTCACCCTGATCAACCCACAAATGCAGCTCGACCCGTTCTGGCAAGGGCTGATCGGCGCCTCGGCACTGCTGGGGCTGTTCTTCGGCAGCCTGTTCTTCGGCTGGATCTCCGACCGCCTGGGGCGCCAGAAGATCTTCCTGATCAGCTTCGTGCTGATCACGATCGCCTCGGTGATGCAGTTCTACGTCGAGACGGCCATGCAGCTGTTCCTCTGCCGGATCCTGATCGGCATTGGCCTGGGCGGTGACTTCAGCGTCGGCCACGCCATGCTCGCCGAGTTCGCCCCGCGCAAGCACCGCGGTGTGCTGCTGGGCTCGTTCAGCGTGATCTGGACCTTCGGCTACGTTGCCGCCACCTTCGTCGGCACCGCCCTGCTGCCCCTGGGCGACGATGCCTGGCGCTGGATGTTGGCGTCCTCGGCCATTCCGGCGGCGCTGATCCTCATCGCCCGCATCGGCACGCCCGAGTCGCCGCGCTGGCTGATGCACCAGGGCCGCAGCGAGGAAGCACGGGCCATCGTGCGCAAGCACCTGGGCGCCAACGTGGTGCTCGACGATGAAGTGGCACGGCCCAGCCACGCAGGCTTCAGCGCGCTGTTCAGCCGCGAATACCGCAAGCGCACGGCGTTCAACTGCCTGTTCTTCATCTGTATCGTCATGCCCTACTTCGCCATCTATACCTTCCTGCCGTCGATTCTCAAGAAGATGGGCCTGGCCGAGGGCTTCGGCACCGAGATGATGCTCAACGCCCTGCTGGTGGTAGGTGCGCTGCTGGGGATCTGGGCCACAGTGCGCTTCAGCCGCCGGGGCTTCTTGATCAACAGCTTCCTGATACTGGCTGGCGCGCTGTTCCTGCTGGTGCTGATGCCGTCGAGCATGGCCTGGGCGATGGTGGCGCTGTTCGGGCTGTTCACCCTGGTGTTGTCGGCGGTGAGCAACCTGGTAGGCGTGTACCCGGCCGAGAGTTTCCCCACTGAGGTGCGCGCCAGCGGTATCGGCCTGGCCACCGCTGCCAGCCGACTAGGCTCGGCAGTGAGCACCTTCCTGTTGCCGGTGAGCGTGGCGGGCATCGGGCTGAACCCGACCATGGCAATACTGGCCGGCATCCTGTTGCTGGGGGCGCTGATGTCGATGGCCTGGGCGCCGGAGACCAAGAGCCTGTCGCTGGCCGAGGCGTGCCGTGGCGACGAGGGGGCTGAGGTACAGCCTGCTCGAGACGCAAGGCCGCTCGCGCAGGGCTAGTGCCTCAGGGGTTGCTGACCAACGCCAGCCAATCCGCAAAGCGCTCCACCTTCGACAACCCGCGCTTGTCGCTCGGTACCTCGAGCCAGTAGCCATAAGGGCCGATCACCTCCACCGGGGTGATCGGCAGCAGGCTACCGGCGGCCAGCTCGCGCTCGATCATCTGCCGGTCGATCACCGCCAGGCCGCCACCGGCCAGCGCGGTGTGGATCACCTGGTCGAGGGTGCTGAACTCGATGCCGCTGTCGGCATCCACGTCGCTGCGTCCGGTGGCCGCCAGCCAGTTCTCCCACACCCGCAGGCGCCGGCCCTCATGCAGGATATGCAGCAGCGGGTGGTCGCGAAGGCAAGGTTCGCCGCCGTCGACGAACAGCTCCGGGCTGGCCACGGCGATATGTCGTTCCATCACCAGCAAGCGGCGGTTACCAGCGCCTTCGTCTTCGCGACTGAACAGGATGCGGCAATCCAGCTCGCCGGGGTGTTCGTCGTCGCGCTGGCTGGTGACGCTCAGGCTGATGTCCGGGTAGCGCTGCATGAACCCGCGCAGGCGCGGCGACAGCCAGCGCGTGGCCCAGGTTGGTGGCGCCAGGATACGCAGGCGCTGGCGCAGGTTCGGCACGCGCACCGCTTCCAGCGCCCGCTCGATGCGGTCGAACGCCTCGCCCAGGTGCGGCGCCAGGGCCTGCCCGGCTTCGGTCAGCGCCAGGCCGCGCGGGCCACGCATGAACAACACCACGCCGAGGTAGTCCTCCAGCTGCTTGACCTGTCGGCTGACGGCGCCCTGGGTAACGTTCAGCGCATCGGCGGCGCGGTTGAAGCTGCGGTGGCGGGCAACTTCCTCGAAGACCTTGAGCATGTTCAAAGGCGGCAGGGTACGCATGGGCAGGGATCGCTGATCGTTGTTTTTGTAGGACGATTCTACGATTCCACGAACGCCTGTAAACATGCGTTTTTCTCGGGTTAGTGCGGCGTAATGGTCGTTTGTGTGGGTGCATGAGCCTTAGATAGGGTCGCCCCCTATCGCGGGCTTGCCCCGCGATGGGCTGCAACGCAGCCCCAATAACGACAAGAAGACACCAAAGGTTTCCCCCATGTCCGCACTTCACCTGCGTCACGCCCTGCTTCCTGCCCTGCTGACCCTGAGCGCCACGACCCAGGCCGTACAGGTCACCGACCACCTCGATGTCGGCGGCGCCATCCGCGCACGCTTCGACCACGACCCGGACCGCGACATCGACAAGGCCGGCCTGGACGCCATCATGCTGCGCGTGAACTACGACTCAGACACCTGGATCGGCGCCGCGCGCTACCGCTTCTACGGCAAGGCCTACCCCTACCAGTACACCGACAAGGTCGGCGACGTGCAGTTCGCCGAGTACGCCTGGGTCGGCTACAAGTTCGACGAAAACCGCCAGTTGCACGTGGGCCTGAACAAAATCCCGTTCGGCTTGCAGCCGTTCTTCGGCAGCACCTTCTACGAAACCCTGGGCAACGTCATTGGCCTTGAGGACGTCGAGGCGGTCGGCGCCAAGTACATCCAGCAGAGCGGCGACTGGAACCTGCAGCTGGGCCTGTACGGCCGCAACGCCTGGCCGGGGCGCGGTACCAGCAATGGCAGCACCTATTCCAGCGTGGTGACCAAGGCCGACGACTACGTCACCGATGGCAGCAACAATCAGGAACGGCAGATCGCCGTGGCGCGGCTGGCCTACGCCTTCAAGCTCGGCGGCTGGCAATCGGAGGCCGGCATCTCCGGGCTGACCTCGCGCCTGGAAAACCGCGACACCAACGATGATGGCCGGCGCAATGTGGTGGGCGTGCACTACCTGGGCCAGAACGGCCCGTGGGGCATCCAGGCGCTCGCCGCGCGCCAGCAGATGTCGCCGCGCAACGCCGGCAGCGACGAGCACGTGACCTTCGGTGGCTACGACGGCACCTACAATGTCGCCAGTCGCGGTAACCTGTACGTCGGCGACCTCAGCTACAGCGTGCCGGGTGCTTTTCTCGGCGACTGGGTCAGCGGGGTCAAGCTGTATGGCAACTACAGCCGCTACGACAAGTCGGCCGCAGGCTTCGATGCCTCCGAGCGCTTCATCCTCGGCACCTCGTTCTCGGTGCGTAAGTTCTACATCGCGCTGGAGTGGCTGAACGGGCGCAACGACCCCTACATCGGCGGCAGCAGCTACACCGACAGCCTCGCCCAGGGCGGTACCGACCATTGGGAAAACCAGCTGTACATGAACATCGGCTATTACTTCTGAGAACACTGGGGCCGCCTTGCGGCCCTTTCGCGACACAAGGCCGCTCCTACAAGCAGCCCCAAAGGAGCCCCGCAAGTGAAACGCAAGATCCCGGCACTCAACGCCCTCAAAGCCTTCGAGGTGGCCGGCAGCACCGGCAGTTTCACCCGCGCCGCGGAACTGCTCAACGTGACCCAAAGCGCGGTCAGCCGCCAGGTGCGCCAACTCGAGGAGCAGTTGGGCGAGCCGTTGTTGCAACGCCGCCACCACCATTTGCAACTGACCGATGCCGGGCGCACGCTGCTCAACGCCTTGCAGCAGTCGTTCGACCGCATCGAACTGACGGTACGCGGCATCCAGCAGCGCAAGCAGCCCACGCGCATCCGCCTCAACGCCCCGCCGACCTTCGCCAGCCGCTGGCTGCTGCCACGCCTTGGCCGTCTGCGCGAGGCCTGCCCGGGGCTTGAGGTGACGCTGACCACGCACTTGCAGGACAACCTGGCGGAAATTGCCACGCTCGATTGCGCGATCCGCTTCGGCAACGGCGAGTGGGATGGCCTGGACAGCTCGCTGTTGATGCACGAACGGCACATCGCCGTGTGCTCGCCCGCGCTACTGGCCCAGCAGGAAGAACGCCGGGTGGACTTGCGCAACATGCCCCTGCTGCATGTGCTGGCCCGTGAAGACCAGCGCTTCCTGACCTGGCGCCACTGGCTGGATGCTGCGCGCATCCAGGGCGTGGACCTGCGCGGCGGCTATGAATTCGACACCCTGGACCTGTCGATCCGCGCGGCCATCGATGGGCTCGGCATCACTATCACCGACCGGCAGATGGTCGCCCGCGAGCTGGCGGCCGGGCAGTTGGTGCAGGTGCTGGACGTGCAGGTCGACGGGCATCAGTCGTACTGGCTGGTGACCCGCCCGGAGCAGGAACTGCCGCCCCACGTGGAGCAATTCCGCGACTGGCTGATGCAGGAGGTGTGGCTGGCCGAGCGCAACCTGGGTGGGCCTTCGGAAGTGGCGGTCTGCGAGTAGGCGGCGCTCTTTTCGTGGGTAAAACCGCTCCCACAAGTTCATCGCCGCACCTAAGAGCAACGCTGTGCCTGTGAGAGCGGGTTTACCCGCGAAGCAGACAACGCGGTGTATCCCCTGAACCCTCACTAACATGCGTTTTTCGCACGTTACCCCCACGCATTAATCGTTTGTTCCCCCACCCCCGCCTGCGACAAATTGTCCGCCATAACCCACAAGAAAACCGCTGCGCGCCCTGCCCGCGCGCCAGCCCTTGTGGGGTCGTTCAACCCGCAAGCGGAACCTGCCATGCGTACAGAGCACAACTTCATCGACGCACGCTTCGTCGACGCCCCCGACCAGCCACGCCTGAGCGTCTTCGACCCGGCCACCGGTGCGCCGGTCGGCAGCGTCAGCGCCGCCAGCCATGCACAGGCCACTGCCGCCGTCGACGCGGCCGCAAAGGCCCAGAAGGCCTGGGCCAAACTGCCATCGATCGCTCGCGGCCAGTACCTGCGCCGCCTGGCCGACGCCCTTGAAGCCTGTGCCGACGACATCGGCGCAGCCTTGGCCAGCGAGTCCGGCAAGGCCCCGCAGGAAGCACGCAACGAAGCGCTGTACGCCGCCGAGATCACCCGCTACCACGCCGAATGGGCGCGCCGTATCGAAGGCGAAGTGATCCCCAGCGACACCCCGGACGAAACCCTGCTGCTGCAACGCGAACCCATCGGCGTGGTGGCCTGCCTGATCCCGTTCAACTACCCGGTGTACACCCTGCTGCGCAAGGTCGCCCCGGCCTTGATCGCCGGCAACACCGTGGTGGTGCGCCCCAGCAACAACACCCCGCTGTCGGCCTTCGCCATCGCCCGCGCCGTGCAGCAAGCGCAACTGCCCGAGGGCGTGGTGAATATCCTGGCCATGCAGCACGACGTGGCCGCCACCCTGTGCAGCCACCCGGCCGTGGGCATGATCACCCTGACCGGCAGCGTACGCGCCGGGCGTACCGTGCTCGACTACTGCAAGGCCAATATCGCCAAGCCCTCGCTGGAGCTGGGCGGCAAGACCCCGGCGATCATCGAGGCCGACGCTGACCTGGAGGCCGCCGCCAGCGCCATCGTCGCCTCCAAGACCACCCACTGCGGGCAGCTGTGCACCGCCATCGAGCGGGTCTATGTGCAGGCCAGCGTGCACCAGCGTTTCCTTGAACTGCTGCGCGAGAAATTCGCCGCCGTGCGCATCGGCAACCGCGCCGAAGATGCCAGCTACATGGGCCCGCTGATCAGCGCCAGCGCCCGCGAGGATGTACACGCCAAGGTGCAGCGTGCCGTGGCTGCCGGCGCCCGTATCGAAGCGGGCGGCGTCATGCCCGAAGGCCCAGGCCACTTCTACCCCGCCACCCTGCTCAGCGATTGCCGCCAGGACATGGAGATCGTCCAGGAAGAAACCTTCGGCCCGGTGCTGCCGGTGTTGGCCTACGAGACCCTCGACGACGCCCTGGCCATGGCCAACGACCACCAGTTCGGCCTGTCGTCGGTGCTCTACACCGAGCACTACCGCAACGCCATGAAGGTGGCCAACGCCATCGAAGCCGGCGAGCTGTACGTCAACCGCACCCCGGCCGACCCCTACCAGGGCTACCACGCCGGCTGGAAGCGCTCGGGCCTGGGCGGCGACGACGGCAAGCACGGCATGCTCGAGTTCACCCAGACGCGCCTGGTCGTCCTGAAGTTCTGAAGCAGATCGGCGCGCCTGCCTGCGCGCCCCTACCCACCCTTGGGGCGACAGCCTCGCCCTCGAGAACCACAATGAAAAAAACAATAAATACCGAGGCAACCGCTGTGGCCGCACCTTCTGCCGCCAATTTCTCGCGCTACCTGCAACTGGCCCTGCTGGTGCTGGCGGCCGGGGCCATCTACCCGATGCTGTACCTGCGCCAGGTGTACCAGAGCACCATGCTCGAGGCCCTGGCCATCAGCAACAGCGAGCTGGGCTACCTGTACTCGATTCTCGGCACCGCGTTCCTGGTCAGCTACCTGCCCAGCGGCTGGCTGGCCGACCGTCTTTCCCCGCGTTTCTTGATCAGCTTCTCGCTGGTCGGTACCGGCCTGCTGGGGGTCTGGTACGCGCAACTGCCCGACTTCACCTCATTGCTGGTGATCTACTGCGGCTTCGGCATCACCACCGGCCTGACCTTCTGGGCATCGCTGATCAAGCGGGTGAAGATGATCGCCGGTGAGTCCGAGCAAGGCCGCTTCTTCGGCGTGCTCGACGGTGGTCGCGGGCTGGTAGAGGCGCTGCTGGCGACCATCGCCATCGCCCTGTTCGCCCAGGTGGCCGACAGTGCCGGCGGCACCGCCCTGGGCCTGACCCGGGTGATCCACTTCTATGCCGCCTGCTGCGTGCTGCTGGGCCTGGCCCTGTTGTTGGTACGCGACCCACAGGCCAAGAGCGACGCGCCCAAGGTTCGCGAGAAGGCCAACCTGCTGAATGACCTGCGCACCTTGCTGGCCATTCCCGAACTGTGGCTGGTCACCGCCATCGTGTTCTGCGGCTACCACTTCTTCTGGGCCACCTACAGCTTCTCGGCCTACCTGCAAGAAGGCGGCTTCGGCCTGAGCGCCACCGCGGCCGGGCTGATCACCACCATCAAGCTGTGGATGCGCCCGCTGGGTGGCATCGGCGGCGGCTGGCTGGGCGACCGCTTCTCCAAGGTCGGCGTGCTGGCCTGGGCCATGGTCCTGGCGGCGCTGGGCATGGTCGGCCTGATCGTGCTGCCGAGCCTGCGGGTATTGGGCGTACTGGTGTTCCTGGTGATCTTCATCGGCCTGATGACCTACGCCATCCGCGGCCTGTACTGGGCGATCCTGGACGACTGCCAGGTGCCGCTGCGGGTCACGGGCCTGGCCATCGGCATCATCTCGCTGGTGGGCTACTCGCCGGACGTGTTCCTGCCCCTGCTCAACGGCTGGATCACCGACCGCTTCCCGGGCTTCCTCGGCTACCAGATCTACTTCTCCTACGTGGTCGTGATGGGCCTTCTGGGCGTCGTCGCCACCCTCATCCTGAATAAACGCATCAAGGCAAAGGCGGGCAAAGCATGAAGATCGTTTCCCTGCAGACCCACGTGGTGGCTGTGCCGCCACCGCATGTGGGCGGCATGTACTGGCTGTTCGTGACCCTCAAGACCGACTGCGGCATCGAAGGCGTCGGCGAGATCTACGCCGCCACCTTCCACCCGCGCGCCATGGTGCCGGTGATCGAGGACGTATTCAGCCGCTACCTGCTCGACCAGGACCCGCACCATATCGAACGCTTCTTCCGCCGCGCCTACTCCAGCGGTTTCACCCAGCGCCCCGACCTGACCATGATGGGCGTGGTCAGCGGCCTGGAAATGGCCTGCTGGGACATCATCGGCAAGGCGGCGAACAAGCCGGTGTACGAGTTGCTGGGCGGCCAGGTGCACGAACGCCTGCGTTCCTACACCTACCTGTACCCGGTCAACGCCCAGGGCGAATACGACTACAGCGACCCGGACCTGGCCGCCGAGTGCGCGGTGCAGAACATGGAACTGGGCTTCACTGCGCTGAAGTTCGACCCGGCCGGCCCCTACACCGCGTTCTCCGGCCACCAGCTTTCGCTTGAGGTGCTGGAGCGCTGCGAGACCTTCTGCCGCAAGATCCGCGAGGCGGTGGGCAACCGTTGCGACCTGCTGTTCGGCACCCATGGGCAGATGGTGCCCTCCTCGGCCATTCGCCTGGCCAAGCGCCTGGAGAAATACGACCCGCTGTGGTTCGAAGAGCCCATCCCGCCTGGCCAGGAAGAGGCCATGGCGCAGGTCGCGGCGAAAACCAGCATCCCCATCGCCACCGGCGAGCGCCTGACCACCAAGTACGAGTTCTTCAAGCTGCTGCAAGCCGGTGGCGCGTCGATCCTGCAAATGAACGTGGGCCGCTGCGGCGGCCTGCTCGAGGGCAAGAAGATCGCCAGCATGGCCGAGGCCTACTACGCGCAGATCGCCCCGCACCTCTACAACGGCCCGATCGGCGCGGCGGCGAGCTTCCAGTTGGCGGCCTGCACACCGAACTTCCTGATCCAGGAAAGCATCGGCACCTGGGACGGCTTCCATGCCGAGATCCTCACCAAGCCCTTGCAGTGGGAGGACGGCTACATCATCCCGTCCCGCGAGCCGGGCCTGGGGGTAGAGCTGAACATGGACGTGGTTCGCCGTCATTCGGGCTACGAGGGCGAGCGCCTGCACCTGCAAATGGCGCCCCACCCGGTCGACGTCAAGGACGTCTCCCCGGCCAAGGGCTGAGCGCCGAGCCGCCCCCTGCGCGGGGCGGCCCTTCATTCACAGGGTTAGCGATACATGAAAGATTTCGACTACATCATCGTCGGCGCCGGTTCCGCCGGTTGCATCCTCGCCGCACGCCTGAGCGCCTCGGGCCAGCACAGCGTGCTGCTGCTCGAAGCCGGCGGCAAGGACAGCTCGCCGTGGTTCAAGCTGCCGGTGGGCTTCGCCAAGCTGTACTACAACCCCACGTTCAACTGGATGTACTACAGCCAGCCCCAGGCCCAGTTGGCCGGGCGCAGCCTGTATGCACCACGGGGCAAGGTGCAGGGCGGCTCGGGCTCGATCAACGCGATGATCTACGTGCGCGGCCAGGCCCACGACTTCGACGACTGGGCGGCCAACGGCGCCGAAGGCTGGTCGTTCAAGGACGTGCTGCCGTATTTCCGCAAGCTCGAGTCGCACCCGGCGGGCGAAAGCGAATACCACGGCGCCAGCGGCCCGATAGGCATCACGCCCATGAAGGGCCAGGCGCACCCGATCTGCGATGTGTTCCTCAAGGGTTGCGAGCAGCTCGGCTATCCGCGCAGCGAAGACTTCAACGGCCAGCACTTCGAAGGCGCGGGTATCTACGATGTGAACGTGCGCGATGGCCGACGCAGCTCCAGCAGCTTCGCCTACCTGCACCCGGCCCTGGGCCGACCGAACCTGACCATCGAGCACCATGCGCTGACCGAACAGGTGCTGTTCGAAGGCCGCCGAGCGGTGGGCGTGCGTGTCTCCCAGCAAGGCCAAACCCGCGAGTTCCGTGCACGCCGCGAGGTGATTTTGGCGGCCGGGGCGGTGGACACACCGAAGCTGTTGCAGCTGTCCGGCGTGGGTGACCGCGCGTTGCTCGAACAACACGGCATCAACCTGCGCCACCAGTTGCCGGCCGTGGGCAAGAACCTGCAAGACCACCTGTGCGTGAGCTACTACTACAAGGCCAGTATCCCGACCCTGAACGATGAGTTCGGCTCGCTGCTGGGCAAGCTCAAGCTGGGCCTGCAATACCTGCTGACCCGCAAGGGGCCGCTGGCGCTCAGTGTGAACCAGTCCGGCGGGTTCTTCCGCAGCGACGCGCAGCAGCCGCACCCGAACCTGCAGCTGTACTTCAACCCGTTGTCGTACCAGATCCCCAAGAACAACAAGGCCAACCTGGAGCCGGAGCCTTACTCGGGCTTCCTGCTGTGCTTCAACCCGTGCCGCCCGACCAGCCGCGGCGAGATCCGCATCGCCTCCCGCGACCCGCAGGCCCCGGCGCTGATCGACCCGAACTACCTGAGCACGCAGAAGGACATCGACGAGGCGATCCAGGGCAGCCGCCTGATGCGCCACATCATGAACGCCCCGGCGCTCAAGGCGATCACGGTCGAGGAAGTGTTACCAGGCGCGGCGGTGGACGACGACGAAAGCATGCTGCGCTATTTCCGCGAGAACTGCGGCTCGATCTACCACCTGTGCGGCAGCTGTGCGATGGGCAGCGACCCGGACACCAGCGTGGTGGATGCGCGCCTGGCTGTGCATGGGCTTGCGGGTTTGCGCATCGTCGATGCGTCGGTGTTCCCCAACGTGACCTCGGGCAATACCAATGCGGCGGTGATGATGGTGGCGGAGAAAGCGGCCGACCTGATTCTCGAGGATGCCCAGGAGCAACAGCGCTGCGCTTGAGGCGCTGCGCTGTCGACACCGGCCCCTTCGCGGGCAAGCTCGCGAAGGGGCCGGGATTGACCCACTGCGATTAGTCCTACAACATAAAGGGGTTTCTCTCGAGCGAGCAAGGCCATTAAGCTTCGCGCCCAACCGGAGCAAGTATGCTCCGTCGCCCGCTCAAGGATGTCTCCCGTGTTCGATACCGCTTTAACCTCCCGTCCATTGAAACTGGGCCTGGCGCTGTCTGCTGCGTTGCTCGCGGCCTGCCAAGGCATACGCCCTGCCCCGGCCGATCCCCAGCTTGTCCAAGCCTGGCAAGGGCAGATTCTGAACATGTTGCAGCGCGACATGCTGGCCGCCTCCGGCGGCAGCATGGTTGGCGCGATCAACCTCAATATCACCCTCGACCGCCTGGGCCGCCCCATCGCCTGCTCGACCCAACGGGCCAAGCACTCGTTTGCCCAGGCGATTTCTCCCGACGCCCTGCTCACCGACCGCAAGGTGCTGGCCCGGGCCGTAGAGGCGCAGTGCTGGAGAAGTGTCTACCCTTTGCCGCCGGATGCATTGTTCGAAGGCGATACCCTGGAAGTCGTGGCCCCGCTGATCCTGATGAAGCCACCCTACGTCAGCGAGAACGAGCAGGCACGACGCCAGGCCGCCGCCCGACAGGCGTTTTTCTGGACAGCCCTGATGCGCGAGGAACCGGTGGCCAGCATCGGCCTCGCGGAAATCCGCTACCAGACCAACCCCACCGGCAAAGTCACCGGCTGCCTGGTCACCCTCAACCCGCACCCGCTGCGCAGGGACGCCTTCCGCCTCGACGGCGAGCTACAAGCACGCCTGACCCAACGCTGCAATGGCCTCGACCTGCAACAGCTGCCCGGCTTTGCGCCTAGCACCCCAGGTGGTCTCGAAGGCTACACCCGGGTCGAATACGCGCCATGGAAGGTCGGGCGCAACTGACCCGGCGCACGCGACGATACCTGCCGTCGGCAGCGAGTACGGGAATTTCCCTCCGGCTCTCGTTGCCGCGCACATTTGCCGGTATGGTGTTGTCAAAGAAGGATGTTTTACCCGCACAGGAAAGACTTAGATGCTCCAACGCAATGTCATCAACGCATCCGTCAGCCCCAAAGGCAGCCTTGAAACCCTCTCGCAACGCGAAGTGCAACAACTGAGCGAAGTCGGCACCGGCAGCCTCTACAACCTGTTCCGCCAATGCGCCCTGGCCATCCTCAATACCGGCGCCCATGTCGACAATGCCAAGACCATCCTCGAGGCCTACCGCGACTTCGAAGTGCGCATCCACCAGCAGGACCGCGGCGTACGCCTGGAACTGCTCAACGCCCCGGCCGACGCCTTCGTCGACGGCGAAATGATCGCCAGCACCCGGGAAATGCTGTTCAGCGCCCTGCGCGACATCGTCTACACCGAAAGCGAGCTGGCCAGCCAGCGCATCGACCTGGAGAGCTCCCAGGGCATCACCGACTACGTCTTCCACCTGCTGCGCAACGCCCGCACCCTGCGCCCGGGCGTGGAGCCGAAAATGGTGGTGTGCTGGGGCGGCCACTCGATCAGCAGCGAGGAATACCAGTACACCAAGAAGGTCGGCCACGAGCTGGGCCTGCGCAAGCTGGACGTCTGCACCGGCTGCGGCCCAGGCGTGATGAAAGGCCCGATGAAGGGCGCCACCATTGCCCACGCCAAGCAGCGCATGCACGGCAGCCGCTACCTGGGCCTGACCGAGCCGGGCATCATCGCCGCCGAGGCGCCGAACCCGATCGTCAACGAACTGGTGATTCTGCCGGACATCGAAAAACGCCTGGAAGCCTTCGTGCGCGTGGGCCACGGCATCATCATCTTCCCCGGTGGCGCCGGTACTGCCGAAGAGTTCCTGTACCTGCTGGGCATCCTGATGCACCCGGACAACCAGGGCCTGCCCTTCCCGGTCATCCTCACCGGCCCACGCAGCGCCGAGCCCTACCTGCAACAGCTGCACGCCTTCGTTGGCGCGACCCTGGGCGATGCGGCGTACCGCCATTACCAGATCATCATCGACGACCCGGCCGAGGTATCGCGACAGATGGTCGAGGGGCTCAAGGCGGTGAAGCAGTTCCGCCGCGAGCGTAACGACGCCTTCCACTTCAACTGGCTGCTGAAAATCGAGGAAAGCTTCCAGCGTCCGTTCGATCCCACCCACGAAAACATGGCCAACCTGGCCCTGCGCCAGAGCCTGCCGCCCCATGAACTGGCGGCCAACCTGCGCCGGGCGTTCTCCGGGATCGTCGCGGGGAACGTCAAGGACAAGGGCATTCGCCTGATCGAAGAGCATGGGCCGTACCAGATTCGCGGCGACAGTGCGATTCTCGACCCACTGGGCCGGCTGTTGCAGGCGTTCGTCGACCAGCACCGGATGAAGCTGCCCGGCGGCGCGGCGTATGTGCCGTGCTACCAGGTCGTAAGCTGATAATGGCGGCGGCCCCGCAATGGGGCCGCCGCAATATCTTGCAGACAATTCCCACGCCAATCGGTGAACCTGCCGACAAAAAAACGGTCTTTCGCTGACGGTCAATCCACCGACCGGTTCGCCGGCCCAGTCATCGGGCCTTCAATTGTCCTGATTCAGCGAAGACAACCATGCCTGATTTGCGCCTTCCCACCCTGTTCGCCGCCCTGCTCGCCACCGCCCCCCTGGCCCATGCCGAAGAACCCGCCAACGATGCCCGCTGGGTCAGCGATGGCCTGAGCACCTATGTGCGCAGCGGCCCCACCGATGGCCACCGGATCGTCGGCTCGCTCAAGTCCGGGCAACAGGTTGCCCTGGTCACCAGTCAAGGCAACTACAGCCAGGTGCGTGGGCAAAGCGGTGACCTGGTGTGGATTCTCACCAGCGACCTGCAAGCGGTACCCGGCCAGAGCGAACGCCTGCCGCAGCTCGACGCCCAGGTCAGCGAGCTGTCCGCCCAGCTCAAGACCATCGACGACGGCTGGAAAACCCGCGTGCAGGGCATGCAGGAAACCCTCGATTCGCGCAAGGCACTGGTCGATGAGCTGGAAAGCCGCAACAAGGCCCTCAACGAACAGCTCGAACAGGCCCAGTCGAGCCTACGCGAAACCCAGGCACGCCTGGGTGACGAGAACAAGCAGGTGATGATGCGCTACATGGTGTACGGCGGCAGCATCGCCGGCGCCGGCCTGCTGGCCGGCTTGATCCTGCCGATGCTCAGCCGCGGGCGCAAACGCAACGACCGCTGGTTCTGAGGCTACTTCGGCTGGTTGGTGACGCCGAACGGGATGTGCACAGAGGGCACCACGGTGCTGGTGTTCTTCAAGTGGCCGGTCTGGTCGTCGAAGAAGATATGCGGCTTGAGCACCTGCAACACCCGCCGCTTTTCGATGCCACCCAGGAAGAACGCATCGTTGGCCATCACGCCCCAACTTTTCAGGGTATTGAGTGCGCGCTCGTGGGATGGCGCGCTGCGCGCCGTCACGATCGACACCCGCAGGCGGTTCGAATAGTCGGGGTGCGTCAGTTTGTACTGTTCCTCGACCGCCTGGATTCTGGCGATACGCACGAAGAACTCCTTGAGCGGCCCTGGGTTATGCGGCTGTGTGGCGTTCAACACTTCATGGGCATGGAAACTGCCCAACCCTGACGATTGCATGACCGCTTCGGACTCGTCATTGGCCAGCACACCGTCGAAGTCGAAGGCGATACGCAGGCTGTCATCGCTCTCGTCGTCATCGAATTTCGAATCCAGCACAGTGCCCGCTGGGTAGCCGGCCTTGATCGCCGCCTCTACATGCGTCTTTTCGGCAGACAGGAACAGCGCGATGTTTAATGCCGGGATGTACTCGTAGGGTGAACGCCCCTGCATGAAGATGGCGCGGGTCATGTTCAGCTTGTAATGCTCGATGGTCTTCATCACCCGCAAACCCGTGTCCGGGTCGTTCTGCGACAGCAAGACCACCTCGACCAAGGGGTCCTCAGGGTCGGGGCTCAGGTCATTGAGTGCCAGCAGGCGCTTGATGAAGGGAAAGGCGATGCCCTTCTCCAAGGGGCTGTTCAAGTTCTTGCGCTGGTACTTGCGGTACTGCGCCTCGCCTTTCTTTTCGAAGACGGCGTGCGACTTGCTCAGGTCGAATACCGCACTCGACGCCACGCCGATCACCAGGCGGTTGTCCAACTCATAGGGCATAGGCCGTTCCTTGTTCTACATTAGGCGTCAGTGCGCCCTTCCAGGCGCGGCGTCCAGTCTTCCAGCTCACGTTGCTCGAGGCGCCGCTGCAAGGTCTTGCGCCATGACGGCACCAAGGGCAGCGCCAGGCATTCGCGCAACAGGTCGGGCTCCAGGCGCTTGTCGAACAGCACTGCCGACAGCCGCGCCACCGATCAGTCGCCGAACGGCCGCTCGAGCAGTTCCAAACGCTCGCCCGCCTGCACCACGCCTTCCTCCAGCACCCGGTAGTACCAGCCGGTGCGCCCACTCTGCTGCACCCGCAGGGACATCTGCGCCACCGCGAAACGGTCGTTGAGCTTCCAGCACGGCAGTCGCCCCTGGGACACTTCCAGCAAGGCACTGCCCACTCGGACGCGATCACCCAGGCAAACATCGGCCTCGCGCCAGCCGCTGCTGCTGAAGTTCTCGCCGAAGGCGCCCGGTTGCTCCAGCAGAGGATGCTCGCCCAGCTCGTCGGCCCAGGCGGCGTAGTGTTCGTACGGGTAGTGGTGGATGGCTTTCTCGACCCCGCCATGCACCCGCAGGTCGCCCTGTTGGTCGCCTTCGATACCCAGCGTGGTCACTTTATGAGGGCCCTGGCGCGGCTGCTTGTCGATGGCACTGTGCGACCCGGGCCGGGTGAAGGGACGGGCAATGCCGATGAGCAGCTCATCGAGTACGAGACTGGCCAGGGTCATGGTGGGTTCTCTGGGAAAGGGTGAGAAGCCCGCAGGATACATCAGGGAGCCGCGCGGCGGCTCCCCGGATTACAGCAAGCAGCATTCAGCGCGAACGTGCCTTGTTGTAGATGCTCTTGGCGCGGTCGGCCGAGGCTTGGCATTTGGTGTAGTCGCCAGCGGTCTGGGCTTCCTTGGCCTGGGCCAGCAGGTTGCGGAAGTCTTCGACCATGCCACCGGCAAGGCCCGGGCCGTCGGCCTTGATGAAGCCCTCGAGTTCCTTGATCTTGGCATCGCAGTTGGTGGCCGGGTCGGCCAGGACGTGGGTACTGAGGCTCAGCACCGAAGCAGCAAGCAGCAGTGTCAGCGATTTCATGGAGTGTTCTCCTGGGAAGGGATTGGTCGACCATCGGGATACGGCGTAACGCAGCATTGAGCATAGTTGTGCAGCACGCGCCCGCAATTGGATAAATGTGCTGACCACTGCACTAAACATCCAAGACCGCCAAGGCTGTAGACTGTCCACCCCGCGCCAACCGGCGCGGGGTGAGAACCGCCGCCGGAGCCCGATTACCGATGTTCATCCTCAGCCGCCCTGACGGCGCGCTCCCTGAATCCTTCCAGAACCAGATCCGCCAGCTGGTGATCGACCATGTGGGCGAACTCAGCAGCGTCGCCATCACCTCCAGCAACCCCTTGTACCCGCTGTACCAATACGGTGTCGGCCTGGAGGTGCATCAGTACCTGCAAGCCCTGGACGGTACCCGTGGCCTTGCCGTGCAGGTGCTGCTGGCGCTGGATGGCGACGCCCCGGACCAACTGCTGGGCTTCGCCCTTGCCCTGCCCGCCCAGGACGATCCGCAAGCCTGCGCCCTGGCATTTCTTGCGGTGTCGCCAGCGCACCGCCGCCAAGGCATCGCACGCGCCCTGATCAACGACCTGCGTGGGCGCTTCGCTTGTCTGGAGCTAAGTACCTTCGCCAACCAGGTGCCATGGTTCGAGGCCATGGGCCTGCAAGCGGTGTCAGCCAGCGGGCCGCAGGTACTGATGAGCAGCACCGGCCAAGCCAGCGGCGCGCTGATTGGCCGCCTGGACATCGCGCCGATCTACCAGACCCTGGAAGTGCGGCAGATCCACGCCTACCTGCTCAAGCAGCATGGCGAGGAAGCGATGATCGAGGCCGAGCACCAGCGTGATGAGCGGTTGGATGAGTTGGCGGAGTTGGCGCGGGCTTGCGTGAAGGCGCGCAAAACGGTGCATTGAGCCTCGGTGATGGAGGATGGCACCGCCGGTGCCATCCCTCGCTATTCAGGCATGCACCCAGCGCCGGTGCAGCCCACGGGCCATGGCATCGAGCATGAACCCCAGCACACCGATCAACAGCACCATGGCCATCAGCTCGGAATAGGCCAGCCGGTCACGGGTGTCGAGGATGAAGTAACCCAGCCCCGCGCTGACCCCGAGCATTTCGCACGGCACCAGCACGATCCACAGAATGCCGATGGCCAGGCGCACGCCGGTCAGCACATGGCCGATCACCCCAGGGATGATCACCTTGCACAACGTCTCCCAACGCGTGGCGCTGAGGCTGCGCGACAGTTGCAACCAACGCGGGTCGAGCTGGCGCACGCCTGCGGCAGTGTTGAGCAGGATCGGCCACAGCGCGGCGAAGGCCAGCAGGAAATAGATAGGCTGGTCGCCCACCCCCATCAGCATCACCACCACCGGCATCCACGACAGCGGCGAAATCATCCGCAGGAACTGGAACGCCGGGGTGGTCGCCGCTTCCAGATGCCGGTAGCTGCCCACCAGCAAGCCCAGTGGCACACCGATCAGCAGCGCCAGCAACAGGCCGATCAGGATGCGCTTGAGGCTCACCCAGACATGCCCGTAGACCTCGCCCTGGCCCAGCAGCTCGACCAGGCTGGCCAGGGTCGCCTGGGGCGAGAAGCGCGCCGACAGGCCATCGGCCTCGCCGAACAGCTGCACCCCGGCCCACCACAACAGCAACAGCGCCGCCAGCCCGGCCAGGCCCAGGGCGCTGTGTACGACATGCTTGCGCATCAGCCTGTGAACTCCTCGCTGCGCTCGAAGCTGTCGGCGATGCCGAACACCGACAGGCCACCGACCGCAGCGATGGCATTGCGCACGAAGCGGTCGTCCACCAGGTCGCGGGCCGTCTGCGCAGGATCCAGCGCCGCCAGGAAGGCGTTGTCGCCTTCGATCAGGGTGTTCTTCAGGCGCTTGACCAACTCCTCGGTGTAGCTGGGGAACGGGTATGGCTGGAAGTCGATGCGCTTTTCGTCCCACTGCTGGTGCTGGATCGCGCCACTGGCCAGGTAGCCTGCGCGGTCCTCGGCAGCGGGGGCCAATACCTTGGTCAGTACTGCCGGCTCATGCGGGGTGTACTTGTTCGGGCCGGCCTTGGAAAGCAATGCAGCCGCCTCGGCGCGGTGTTCGCGGGTCCATTGCTGGGCCTTGACGATGGCGTTCACCACCTTCTGCGACCACTCCGGGCGGTTGTTCAGGTCATGCTCGTGCATGAACACCACGCAGCAGGCATGGTTGCGCCACACATCCCCGGTAAAGCGCTGCACCCGCCCGACCTTGAGGTTCTCGGCCAGGGCATTGAACGGTTCGGCGACGATGTAGCCGGCAATACGCTTGCTGGCCAAGGCCGGCGGCATGTCCGAAGGCGGCAGCACCAGCAGGTTGACCTCGTTGGCGGCAAGCTTGGAGCCGGCCGGCTTGGACACAGGCTCCAGGCCCGCGTCGCGGAACAACTGCTGCACCACCACGTTGTGGATCGAGTACCAGAACGGAATGGCCACGGTCTTGCCGGCCAGTTGCTTGATGTCGTTGATCTCCGGGGCCACGGTCAAGCCCGAGCCGCCGACATGGTTCCAGGCCACGACCTTGGCCGGCACCTTGCTGCCGTAGCGCGCCCAGATGGTCATTGGCGACAGCAGGTGGATGACGTTGACCTGGCCCGAGATGAACGCCTCGATCACCTGCGCCCAACTGCGCAGCAACACCGGACGCTCGGCCTTGATGCCCTCGGCCTCGAACAGGCCATTGTTGTGCGCCACCAGCAAGGGCGTGGCGTCGGTGATCGGCAGGTAGCCGATGCGCACCGGCGCGTCCGGCTCTGCGGCAGCGCGCGCTTGCAGGCTGGCCAGCATGGGCATGGCGCCCGCTGCGGTGAGCATGGCGCTGAGCTTGATGAAGTCACGACGGGAAGTGGAGGAGCAGCAATCATCCATGCACATGGGCAGTCTCCGGCGGCAAGGGTGTGGAAGTGGGTTCGGGGGTGCGGCTCGCCCGCCGTAGGGTTTTCAGAATGTCGATGCGCAGCGCGCCCAGTTCCTCGACTCGCTGCGTCCGTGGTTGCGGCAGGTCGATGTGCCATTGGCCGAGGACCCGCGCCGGGTGGTTGCCCAGTAGCAGGACGCGATCGGACAGCAGCAAGGCTTCGTCGATATCGTGGGTGATCAACACCGCAGCGGTGTTGTGGGTAGCGATCAATTGCAGCAGCAACTGCTGCATGTCGGCGCGGGTCACTTCGTCCAGCGCACCGAAGGGTTCGTCCAGCAGCAGCACCTCGGGTTGCCGGGCCAGGCAGCGAGCCAGCGCGGTGCGCTGGGCCATGCCGCCGGACAGTTGCGCCGGGTAGTGGTTGCGCGCATGGGCCAGGCCCACGGCATCGATGGCATGGTCGATACGCGCCTTGCGCTCGCCGGCAGCGAGCTTGGGCTGGCGGGCGAAATCCAGGCCGAAGGCGACGTTCTTCTCAAGGTTCAGCCAAGGCAGCAGGCTCGGGTCCTGGAAGGCCACGGCCAGGCGCGGGTGCGGGCCTTGCAGGGCTTCGCCATGCAGGGTCACGCCCCCAGCGCTGGGCTGCTGCAAGCCTGCCAGCACGCGCAGCAGGCTGGACTTGCCGACCCCGCTGGGGCCGAGAATGGTCACCACCTCACCGGGCGCCAGGTCCAGGTCGAACTGCGCCAGCACTGCCTGCCAACCGCCGTCGCGCGGGTAGCCCAGGGCGATGCCACGGGCTTGCAGCAACGCCTCGGTCATGCCCCGGCCGCCTGGCGTTGCAATTCAGCGCGCAGTTGCACCAGGCTTGGGGTGACGATCGGCACGAACGCCGACTCGCGCCAGCGCCGGGCGAAGCCTTCGCCATAGGCGCTCAGGTAAGCCTTGCCGCCGCTGGCCTGAAGCTCCATCTGCACGGCATCGGCGGCGCTTTCGGCCAGGGTGATGCGCAGCTTGAACAGGGCTGCCGGCTGCTTGAGGAAACGCCCGTCGAGCAGGCCTTGCTTGAGCTCGCCCACAGTGTTTTCCAGGCGTTCGCGCAGCACCTGCTCGGCTTCGGCGAGGAACGAACCGCGTCCCTGCAGGTGCTCGCGTACTTCATCCAGCGCACGCCGGGTCAGGCCGATGGACATGCCGCATTGCAGCGCCAGGAAGGCCGGGCGCACGCGGGGCAGGAACTCGCGGGCGTTCTCATGCAGCAGCCATTCGCGGCCCAGCGCTACCTGGTGGAAAGCCAAGGCAGCCGTGCTGCTCGATTGCAGCCCCATCAGTTGCAGATCTTCGGAACGCTCCAGCCCCGCAGCGCCGGACGGGATCGCCACGACGAAAGGCGCCTGGCCCTCCTCGCCCTCGATTGCCGCTGCCACCACGAAACCGCTCTTGCGCAGGTTGGTCACCCAATGCAGGCGCCCCTCCAGTGCCCAACCGTCGCCCTGCGCAGTGGCCTGCACCTGCAAGGATTCGATACCGGAAAGGAACTTCATGGCGTTGGAAAGCCCCGTGGCGCCCGCCAGCTCGCCGGTCAGCAGCTCAGGCAGCAAGCGTTCGCGCAGGGCCTGGTTGGGGCTTTGCAGCAAATATTCGATGAATGCGCGCTGGCCCCAGCAGACGAAGGCCGAAGCCAGGGAGCGGCTGGCGATGGCGGCAATGGCCTCAACCGCGTCGGTAACGTCGCCACCGGAGCCGCCCAGGGCCGGGTCCACGCCAACGCGCAGCACCTGCGCTTCGGCGAGGTGCGCCAGTACCAGGTGCGGGTCGCACTGGCCTTGGTCGATGGCCTCGGCGTTGGCATCCAGCCATTGTCCAAGTGTGGAATCAAGCATTTCCCTTCTCCTTTAAAACGCCGGCACGACCGGCACCCATTCGGCTTAGGCCGAAGGCTGCCAGCGGTACTTGGCCAGTTCGTCGTTGAGCGGCGTCTGGGCGAACACATTAGCAAAGTTGCACAGCGTTGCGAGGCTCACCCCGAGGATCACTTCCAGCGCGTTGCCTTCGCTGAAACCGGCATCGCGAAAAGCCTGGTAGGTGGCGTCGCCGACATTGCCACGGGTGGCGATCACTTCGCGGGCGAACTCGGCCAGGGTTTCGTAGCGGGCATCGGGCAGCTCGCCACGGGCACGCAGGGCATCGACCACTTCCTGGGGCAGCTTGGCCTTGTTCAGCGCCACAGCGGTGTGGCCGGCCACGCAGAAGTCGCAACCGTGCTTTGTGGCGGCGATCAATTGCACCACTTCGCGCTCGGCCAAGGTCAGTTCAGACTTGCCGTTGAGCGCCGAAACGGTGACGTAGGTTTCCAGCGCAGCCGGGGCGTTGGCCAGGATGCCCAGCAGGTTGGGAATGAAGCCCGAGGCTTTCTGGGCGTTCTCGAGGAAGGGACGTGCGGCTTCCGGGGCGCTCTGCAGAGTGTGTAGAGTAATGCGCGAGGACATGGAGTGGTCTCCTTGGGGGGTGTCGCTACAGTCTGTTGGTTATAAGAAGTAGCATCCATATTCATCAGTCGCCTTTCCTTGCTCCTGAGTCTTTGCATTAGATGATTTCATCCAGCCACCTTGTCGATTGGTTATTAGAGAGCCTGGAGCTCGATGCCAGCCTGTTTCATGTCGGGCGCTACTGCGGTGGCTGGCACGCCAGCACCCAGGGCATGGGGCGTGCCAGCTTCCACCTGGTGGTGCAGGGGCATTGCTGGCTGCATATCGATGGCTACCCCGAGGCGCTGCGCCTGGAAAGCGGCGATGCGGTGTTTTTACTGCGTGACCTGGCGTACCGCTTGTCCAGCGATGCCGACCCGCTCGAGGCCTGCGCCCAGCCGCGCCAGACCATGCAGGCGCTGGACCTGGAGTCTGGCGATGGGGTGGGCCTGGTGTGCGGGTTCTTTCACTTCCAGTCGGGTTTGTCGTCGCTGATCGTCGAGGGGCTGGCGGACTGGATTCTGCTGCGCGCCGGCGACCCGGCCGGCAGCGCGGCGCGGGCCTTGTTCGAGCTGATCCTGGCCGAATGCCGACGCGAGCCTGCGCCCTCGCAAACCCTGCTGGAGCGCCTTACGCACCTGTTGTTCCTCTACGTACTACGCCAGCAGGTGCATGGTAACGCGACCCTGGGCGGCCTGATCGCCCTCGCCCGCCAGCCGGCGTTCGCGGGGCTACTGGAGCGTTTGATCGAAGAGCCTGGCCAGCCCTGGCCACTGGAAACCATGGCAGCCTGTACGGGGCTGTCGCGTTCGGCGTTCTTCAAGCGCTTCAATGAGCTGGCCGGGCAATCGCCGGGGCAACTGCTGTTGGCGCTGCGCATGCGCCATGCCAGCCAGTTGCTGCGCTCAGGCAATACCGTGGAGCAGGTGGGCGCGCAGGTGGGCTACCAATCGGTGGCAGCCTTCACCCGGGCATTCGCCAAGGCCGTGGGGGTGCAGCCGGGGGCGTATCGCAAACAGCATGAGGGGCGCAGCAGTTAGAGCTGCGTCACCGCAATATCGCCACCGGCGCCCTTGCCCTCGCGCCGTCCGTTGATCCAGTCATTGACCTTCTGCCCGTACTCGGCCGGGGCCTTGCGCGTCAGGCGGCGGCTGAGGTCGAGGATGGTCTGCTGGGCCAGGGCTTCTTCCATGCGCTTCTGCGCACCCAACATCACCGCGTGGATCGCGCAGGTGCCCTCGGTCGCCCAGCTCGGCGCATCGCCTTCGAACACCGAGCAACGCCCACGGATCTCGCGGCAGTCGAAGATCTTCTTCGGCCCGTCGATGGCGTTGACGATATCCAGCACGGTGATTTCATCGGATGGTCGGGCCAGGCGAAAGCCGCCGCGCACGCCTTCGGTGGCCGTTACCAGTCCGCCGCGCGCCAGCTTGGTGAAGACCTTGGCCAGGTACTCCTGTGGCACGCCTTGCAGCTCGGCCAGGTCGCGCACGCTGGAGTCACGGCTGTCACCGCGCTCGTCGACCAGGTACAGCAGGCAGTGAATGCCGTATTCGACGCCGGCACTGTATAAAGACATTTCAATCTCCGACTGAATTTGTCGCAAATATTACGCCTCTCTCTGGTGCCTGGCAAAGCCACAGGCAACCATTCGTCGTCCGCCGAAGTTTCCATACACCCTTCAAAAGCAATGCCTGCAAGGAATCCCTGAGGTTTCCCGACGGCGCACCCGTACCCGCCGTGAAAAAAAAGCTTGCCGATTTAAACTACGACCAATAGAGTCGTAGTTATTCGGCAGGCACACAGCGCCATCCCGAAGCCCTACTTCAACCTTAAGAATCGACCCAGCGGAGCACCTTCATGACCCCACATATCCTGATCATCGGTGCCGGCTTTGCCGGTGTCTGGAGCGCCCTGAGCGCCGCCCGCCTGCTCGAACTCGCCCAGCGTGGCGACGTCAGCATCAGCGTGCTCGCCCCGCAACCCGAGCTGCGCATTCGCCCGCGCTTCTACGAGCCGGACGTCCATGGCATGAAGGCGCCGCTGAGTGAACTGTTCGACGCGGTCGGCGTGAACTTCATCAAAGGTCACGCCCAGGCCATCGATGCCGAGGCCAACACGGTCACCTACGCCGATGCCGAGGGCCGTGTCCGCGTGCTGGGCTACGACCGCCTGATCCTGGCCGCCGGCAGCGAAGTGGCGCGCCCTCCGGTACCGGGCCTGGCCGAGCACAGCTTCGACGTCGACCAGATGGAATCGGCGGTACAGCTCGAACGCCACCTCACTGCCCTGGCCAGCCAGCCCAACACCCCGGCACGCAACACCGTGGTGGTGTGCGGCGGCGGCTTTACCGGCATCGAGACCGCGACGGAAATGCCACCGCGCCTGCGCGCTGCGCTGGGCAACGATGCCGCCGTACGGGTATTGATCGTCGACCGCGGCCAGTCGGTCGGCCAGGCGCTGGGCGCCGGCATCACCCCGGCCATCGTTGCAGCCTCCGAGCATGCAGGCGTGGAATGGGTGACCGGCGTGTCGGTGGTGTCGGTAGATGCCGGCGGCGTGACCCTGGACAACGGCGAATACATTGCCAGCAAGACCGTGATCTGGACCGCCGGCGTGAAAGCCAGCCCGCTGACCGCGCAAGTGGCTGGCGAGCGTGACGCCCAAGGCCGCCTGAAGGTGGACGGCCACCTCAAGGTGATCGGCCAGCAGCGCATCTATGCCACCGGTGATGTGGCCTGGGCCGCGGTCGACGACCTCGGTAACCACGCCTTGATGACCTGCCAGCACGCCATCCCCATGGGCCGCCACTCGGGCAACAACGCCATGGCCGACCTGCTGGGCGTCGAGCCTGTGGTCTATCGCCAGCCCAAGTACGTCACCTGCCTGGACCTGGGCGACTGGGGCGCGGCCTACAGTGAAGGCTGGGAGCGCGAGCTGCACCTGCAAGGGCAGGAAGGCAAGGAACTCAAGCGCCAGATCAACTCGGTATGGATCTACCCGCCTGCGGCCGACCGCACGTCGGCCCTGGCGGCTGCCGACCCGATGATTCCAATCGTTGCGTAACGCACACCGAGGGCCGCTATTGCGGCCCTTTTCATTTCTGCCCCACGAACCAACCTGACCAATTGGTCAAATAGTGAACCAAATGTGTAAACCTGTAGTTACATTGAACGACTGGTCAATAGTAGTGGCCACATGGCATCATCGAGAAATAACAACAGGACCGGTGAGGCCATTCCAACCCTTTTGCAGCGCCGTCTCGGAGCCTGACCCTCCCTTCTGCCCTTGACGCCTGCCAGCCACACGTCAAGGAGCAGTGCCATGCATTTAAGGAACATGAAGATCGGTCGACGCGCAGCCAGCCTGTTCGCACTGCTGGGCGTACTGATCATGGCCATGGGCGCGGTTTCCCTCTACGAGACCCATCGTATGGACCAAGCCACCGACGAAATCCGCGTCACCTGGGTGCCCGCCATTACCGCGCTGGGCGAAGTCAGCACCAACCTCGGCCGGGTCCGCGCCTTGACCCTGCGCAGCATCCTCGAAGACCAACCTGAAGTCCGCCAAACCAGCCTTGCCAAAGTGGTCGAGATCAACCAGGCCCTGGACACGTCCATCAAGGAATACCAAAGCACCATCATCGCCGCAGATGACCGCGCCTTGTTCGACACCTTCGTCGGCCACGCCAAGCGCTACCAGGACCTGCAGAAAACCGTACGCGAAGCCATCGCTGCCGGGCGCCTCGACGAGGCCAAGGCCCAGGTCAACGGCGCCCTGGCCGACTACGCCGACAACATGATGAAAGCGCTGGCAGCGCTGATCCAGTACAACACCGACGGTGCCGACGCCGCCTCGGCGCGCAGCAGTGACGCGTCCGAGGAAGCCTTCACCCTGATCATCGCGGCGTTGGTGCTGATCATGCTGGCGCTGGCCATCATCGCCACCCTGCTCACCCGAAGCATAGTCGTGCCATTGGCCGAGGCCGTGGTGGTGGCCGAACGCGTCTCCACCGGCGACCTGACCCGCGACATCCAGGTGCTCGGCCAGGACGAGCCGGCCATGTTGCTGCGCGCCTTGGCCGCCATGCAAGACAACCTGCGCCAGACCATCCGCAAGATTGCCGCCTCCTCCGACCAGTTGGCCTCGGCCTCCGAAGAGCTGCACACGGTCACCGAGGACACCAGCCGCGGCCTGCACCAGCAAAGCGCCGAGATCGACCAGGCCGCCACGGCGGTCAACCAGATGACCGCTGCGGTAGAAGAAGTGGCCAACAACGCGGTAAGCACCGCCGACGCCTCCAACGGCGCCGACCGTACCACCCGCGATGGCCGCGACCAGGTCAACCAGGCGCTGAGTTCCATCCAGCAACTGGTGGCCGACGTGACCGGCACTTCCACGCAGATCCAGGAACTGGCCAGCAACGCCAACGAGATCAGCCGCGTGCTGGACGTGATCGGCGCGATCGCCGGGCAGACCAACCTGCTGGCGCTTAACGCCGCGATCGAGGCCGCACGCGCCGGTGAGGCCGGTCGTGGGTTCGCCGTGGTGGCCGACGAGGTGCGGGCATTGGCGCACCGCACCCAGCAGTCCACAGCGGAAATCGAGCAGATGATCGGCGGCATCCAGACCGGCACCGAGCGTGCAGTGGGCGCCATGCACAGCAGCCAGGCCCGCGCCAGCGGCACCCTGGAAGTGGCCCAGGCCGCAGGCCAGGCGCTGGAAGTGATCGCCGAGGCCATCGCCTCGATCAACCAGCGCAACCTGGTGATCGCCAGCGCGTCGGAAGAGCAGGCCCAAGTGGCCCGTGAGGTGGACCGCAACCTGGTGAATATCCGCGACCTGGCCATGCAGACCTCGGCGGGGGCCAACCAGACCAGCGCGGCGGCCCAAGAGCTGTCGCGCCTGGCGGTAGAGTTGAATGGGATGGTCGCTCAGTTCAAGGTGTAGACCATAAGAAAGGGGCCGCTCTGCGGCCCCTTTTTCATTTTTCCCAACTCATCAGTCAGTCGTTGACGCTCACAGCCCGCCCAGCCTTCTGCACCTTGCCCCGCGTTGCCAGGCAGTAATACAGCGGCACGGTCACCAACAGCCCAAATACCCAGGAAAGATCCGCCCCTTCCACCAGGTTCGAATACGGTCCGACATACAGCGAGGTATTGGCGAACGGCAACTGCACCAGGATCCCGCAGGCATAGGCGACGATCGCATGGTGGTTGAAGCGCCCGTAGATACCGCCATCGGCACGGAAGAACGAAGCGATGTCGTACTGTCCCTTCTTGATCAGGTAGAAGTCCACCAAGTTGATCGACGCCCACGGCACCAGTACCAGCAGCAGCGCCAGGATCAAGCCGATGAACTGGCCGATGAAGCCCGCTGAAGCATTCAACGCCACCAGCGCGCAAGCCAGCAGGATCACCGCGGCCAGCACCACCCGCACCCGCACGCTGGGCGTCCAGTGGGCGATGGAGGTCTGGATCGCGGTGACGATCGACAGCACCGCGCCGTACAGGTTGAGGGCGTTATGGCTGATGATGTTGAGCAGGAACAGCAACATCAGGATCGGCCCCAGCCAGCCGGTGGCCTGCTTCACCGCATCCATCGCATCCACGCCCTCGGGCACGCACAGCACAGCCACCGCACCAAAGGCGAAGCACAGGATGGTGCCCAGGGTCGCGCCGAAATAGGTGGCCCAGAACGGCTTGGCGATGCCCACCTCACGCGGCAGGTAACGCGAGTAGTCGGAGGTGTATGGCGAGAAGCTGATCTGCCAGATGGTGCCCAGCGACACCGTGGCGATGAAGCCCGACAGGTTGAACGCGCCCCGGCTGAAGAAGTCGGCTGGCAGCTCCTGGGCGAACATCATGATGAAGCCGGCCAGCAGCGCCGAGCCCATCACCCAGGTGCCAACGCGGTTGAGGATATGAATGAAGCGGTAGCCGATCACGCCAATGGCTGTGGCGCTCAAGGCGCCGACGATGATCGCCGCCGGCATCGGCACGCTGGGGGCGATGCCATGGATCGACTTGCCAGCCAGCACGATGTTGGAAATGAAGAAGCCGACGTAGATCACCGCCGTGAAGAATACGATCAGCAAGGCGCCATAGCGGCCGAACTGCCCGCGGCTCTGCACCATCTGAGGAATACCCAGTTGCGGCCCCTGGGCCGAAGCCAGGGCCAGCACCACGCCGCCCAGCAGGTGGCCGAGCACGATGGCCACCAACCCCCACACAAAGTTCAGGTGGAACACCTGGATCACCATGGCGCCGGTGACGATGGGCAGTGGCGCGATGTTGGTACTGAACCACAGGGTGAACAGGTCGCGTGACTTGCCATGGCGCTCGGCAGGCGGCACATGATCGACCGTATGGTTCTCGACAAATTGGTGTTGCGACGTCGGTTGGGACATAGGTTTTCAGCTCGAAAGGATCATTTTTTATCGTTGTAGGAAACCGCTCTAGGCGGCCTCTCAGCTGAGGACCATATTATGGTATTCCAAACTTTTCACAACACTGCTCCGCGCTTTTTCAACGCATCTGCTCCGCTACAAGCCCCGTATTGAAGCGCCCTCCCCCAAGCAAAACCCAGCATTCATGGGCTTTGTACCGTTCATCGCACACAGAGCAGGCCTGAAAATTCCGCTTGCAATATAGGTATTACGGTATACCATCAGACACATCAACGATAAAAACCGCGGACCACCGCAGCCTTTCCGAGGTACTCGCCATGATCGACGCAACCGTCTACAAACACGTCCTGGGTTCCTTCCCCTCCGGCGTCACGGTCATCACCACCCTGGACGACGACGGCCAGATCGTCGGCCTGACTGCCAGCGCCTTCTCCTCCCTGTCGATGGACCCACCGCTGGTGCTGTTCTGCCCCAACTACAGCTCCGACTCCTACCCCGTGCTGATGCGCAACAAGCGCTTCGCCATCCACCTGCTCTCGGGCGAGCAACAAGCCGAGGCCTACGCCTTCGCGAAAAAAGGCAAGGACAAGGCCGTGGGCATCGAGTGGACCCTGAGCGCGCTGGGCAACCCGCTGCTGGCCGGGGCCACAGCGGTGATCGAGTGCGCGTTGTGGCGCGAATACGAAGGTGGCGACCACGCGATCATGGTCGGCAAGGTACAGAACCTGATCGTGCCCGAGCAGGCGCCGCGACCGATGGTGTACTGCCGCGGCAAGATGGCCAGCCTGCCCACCTTCGCCTGACACCTATCCTTATATGAACCCACGGGCGCCGGGCGCGCCTGTCGAGACCTTCACGCTTCGAGGAAAGCCCCATGAAATTTTCGCTGTTCGTGCACATGGAACGTTGGGATGACCAGGTCAGCCACCGCCAGCTGTTCGAAGACCTGACCGAACTGACCTTGATGGCCGAGCGCGGCGGTTTCAGCACCGTGTGGATCGGCGAACACCACGCCATGGAATACACCATCTCGCCCAGCCCCATGCCGCTGCTGGCGTACCTGGCCGCACGTACCGAAACCATCCGCCTGGGCGCTGGCACCATCATCGCGCCGTTCTGGAACCCGATTCGCGTGGCCGGTGAATGCGCCCTGCTCGATGTGATCAGCAACGGCCGTATGGAAGTGGGCCTGGCCCGTGGCGCCTACCAATTCGAGTTCGACCGCATGGCCGGCGGCATGCCAGCCACCGACGGTGGTAAGGCTCTGCGTGAAATGGTGCCGGTGGTACGCAAGCTGTGGCAGGGCGACTATGCCTTCGAGGGCGAGGTGTACAAGTTCCCCACCTCCACCAGCGTGCCCAAGCCTGTGCAAAAAGAGCTGCCACCGATGTGGATCGCCGCCCGCGATCCGGACTCGCACAACTTCGCGGTGAAGAACGGCTGTAACGTGATGGTCACCCCGTTGATGAAGGGCGACGAGGAAGTACTGGACCTGAAGAACAAGTTCCAGGCCGCCCTGGACGCCAACCCCGAGGTGCCGCGCCCGCAACTGATGGTGCTGCGCCATACCCATGTACACAGCCCGGCCGAGCCTGAAGGCTGGAAGGTGGGCGCCGAAGCCATTTCGCGCTTCTACCGCACCTTCGATGCCTGGTTCGGCAACAAGACCACCCCGGTCAACGGCTTCCTGGCCCCCAGCCCCGAGGAGAAGTTCGCCGAGGTGCCGGCATTCGGGCTTGAGAACATCCGCAAGAACACCATGATCGGCACCACCGAGGAAATCATCGCGCGCATCAAGTACTACCAGGAGCTGGGCGTCGATGAGTTCAGCTTCTGGTGCGACAACAGCCTGCCCCATAGCGAGAAGAAGAAATCGTTGGAGCTGTTCATCAAGGAAGTGGTGCCGGCGTTCGCCTGAATTCCCTTTGCCTGACTGATTGCGGGAACGGCCCGCCCCTGTGTGCGGGGGTGGGCATTTTTTTGCCCGCGATAGGGCCATAACAAACGACCGTAAAAGAGAAATTCTGCATCCCCTCTTGCACAACCAATATTATGGTATACCATCAGACAACAAAGCCTGATAACCCTAGAATCCAGGAGCCCCTCATGAGTTTCGAAATCCGCAAGATCGTCACCTACTCCGAAGAGACCCGCATCGAAGGCGGCAAGGCCACCGACAAGCCGGTGACCATGGTCGGCCTGGCCGTGGTCATCAAGAACCCATGGGCCGGTCGCGGTTTCGTCGAAGACCTCAAGCCGGAAATCCGTGCCAACTGCTCCGAACTCGGCGCGCTGATGGTCGAACGCCTGACCGCTGCCATCGGCGGTGCCGACAAGATCGAGGCCTACGGCAAGGCCGCCGTGGTCGGCGCCGATGGCGAGATCGAGCACGCCTCGGCGGTCATCCACACCCTGCGCTTCGGCAACCACTACCGCGAAGCCGTGCAGGCCAAGAGCTACCTGAGCTTCACCAACAAGCGCGGCGGCCCGGGCACCTCGATCCAGATCCCTATGATGCAAAAGGACGACGAAGGCCAGCGCTCGCACTACATCACCCTGGAAATGCAGATCGAAGATGCACCACGCGCCGACGAGATCGTGGTGGTGCTGGGCGCCTCCGACGGCGGTCGCCTGCACCCGCGCATCGGCAACCGCTACATCGACCTGGAAGAACTGGCGGCCGAGAAAGCCAACGCTCAATAACGATAACCCGACGGGCCGGGGCGTCGCCTGAACGCCCTGCCCTTCAAGGAGCGCGCTCCATGATTCAGCCTGTCGCTGAACGTACACCGGCCGGGACCAGCTACCTGAGCCTCGGCCAGGGCCAACCCGTGGTGCTGATCCACGGCGTGGGCCTGAACAAGGAAATGTGGGGCGGCCAATTCGTTGGCCTTGCCGCCGACTACCGCGTCATCGCCTACGACATGCTCGGCCACGGCCAGAGCCACCTGCCCAGCGCCGACACCGGCCTGGAAGGCTATGCCGAGCAACTGGTCGAGCTGCTCGACCACCTGCAATTGCCGCAAGCCACGGTGATCGGCTTCTCCATGGGCGGCCTGGTGGCCCGCGCCTTCGCGCTCAACCACCCACAGCGCCTGGCCGGCCTGGTGGTGCTCAACAGCGTGTTCAACCGCACCCCCGAGCAGAGCGCAGGCGTCATCGCCCGTGCCGCGCAAGCCGCAGAGCTTGGCCCGGACGCCAACGTCGATGCCGCCCTGGACCGCTGGTTCAGCCGCGAATACAAGGCCGCCAACCCGGCCCAGGTCGCCGCCATCCGCCAGGTGCTGGCCGGCAACGACCCCCAGGGCTACCACACCACCTATGCTCTGTTTGCCACCCAGGACATGTACCGCGAGGCCGACCTTGGCAGCATCCAGGTGCCGACCCTGATCGCCACCGGCGAACTCGACCAGGGCTCCACCCCGGCCATGACCCGCCAGCTCGCTGCTCGCATCCCTGGGGCGCATTGCGTGGTGCTGCCCGAACAGCGGCACATGATGCCGGTGGAAGCCCCGCGTGAAGTCAACCGCATGCTGTTGGACTTCCTCAAGCAAGCCCGCACCCTCACCGAATCCGCCAAGGGGATAGTTGCATGACCCTCGTTCGTTTCCAGATGTGCATCGACGGCCAATGGCACGATGCCCAGAGCGGCAAGACCTTCGACAGCCTCGACCCGGCCACCGCCAAGGCCTGGGCACAACTGCCCGACGCCGACGAAGCCGATGTGGAACTGGCCGTGCAGGCCGCCCAGCGCGCCTTCGAAAACCCGGCCTGGCGTGGCCTTACCGCCACGACCCGGGGCAAGCTGCTGCGCCGTCTGGGCGACTTGATCGCCGACAACAAGGAGCACCTGGCCCAGCTGGAAAGCCGCGACAACGGCAAGCTGATCCGCGAAACCCGTGGCCAGGTGGGCTACCTGCCGGAGTTCTTCCACTACACCGCAGGCCTTGCCGACAAGCTCGAAGGCGGCACCCTGCCGCTGGATAAGCCCGACCTGTTCGCCTACACCGTGCACGAGCCGATCGGCGTGGGCTTCCACACCATCCCGTAGCCCGCTTCCTTGGCGTACTTGGTGCCGCCCTCGATGATCAGGCCAGCGAACTGCATGCCTGCC